>CAIOST010000333.1 GCA_903861045.1 uncultured bacterium
CCATGGCCCGCCAGGCATGGCATCCTTGTTCCCCTTGCTTTGCGTTGTAGTGTTGTAGGCCGCAACTCCGGTTGCGGCCCATTCCATGGCCGGAACCGGAGTTCCGGCCTACTGAACGCAACTCTATAATGAAACAAGGATGCGCCCGGCCCGCCAGGGGCTTTCAAGTATACGGGGATCCAGCCAACGGCCCATGGCCGCCCGGCGGCTCACATGGGATCGGCCCGGCGGTCCGTAATCCTGCCATCGACAATTTCGAAAATCCGGGTGGCGAGTGACGCGATCAGGCGATGGTCATGCGAAACAAAAATAACCGTGCCTTCGATCTGTGATAGCGCGAAGTTCAGCGCTTCAATCGACTCCAAGTCCAGATGATTGGTCGGTTCATCGAGGATCGTTACATTCCCCCCCTCCAGCATCATCTTGGCCAGGATCAACCGGGCTTTTTCGCCACCGCTGAGCACCCGGGTCGGCTTGAACACGTCGTCCCGGCTGAAGAGCATGCGCCCCATAAAGGAGCGCAGTTCGGTCTCCGTGCGATTGGCCTCCTCCGCGAAGGCCCCCAGCCAATCAAGCGCTTGCGTGTCCGGATCGAGGACCTCGCCCGGATCTTGCGGGAAATAACTGAACTGAACCGTCTCGCCGATAACCACGCTGCCGGTGTCCGGCCTCAAAAGCCCACAGAGCATCTTCAGGAGCGTGGTCTTGCCCGTGCCATTCTTACCGATAATGGCAATACGCTCCCGGGGGCCGATGGTACACGAGAAATCCTGAAACAAAGATTTGTCGTACTGCTTGGAAATGCCCGTCACTTCGAGCACCTTTCCGCCCAGTCGACGCTTGTTGGTAAAGCGGATGTATGGGGAGACCCGCGAACTCGGTTTCATCTCATTGATTTCCATCTTCCCGAGCAACTTCTTGCGGGAGGTGGCCTGCTTGGATTTGGAGGCATTGGCACTAAACCGGGCGATAAAGGCCTTCAGATCATGGATCTGCTTCTCCTGCTTTTCGTTAGCCTTCTCCCGGCGTTCGCGCAGTTCCAAGCTCGCGATCGCGAAGTCATCGTAATTCCCCGTGAACATACGGATCTCATGATAGTCCAGGTCCGCGATGTGCGTGCAGACCTGATTCAGGAAAAAGCGGTCATGCGAGATGACGATGACCGTCCCCTCATAGCGATTCAGGAAGTCCACCAGCCACTCGATGGATTCCAAGTCGAGATGGTTGGTCGGTTCATCCAACAGCAGTACGTCGGGCTTGGCAAACAGGATCTGTGCCAACAGCACGCGGAGTTTGAACCCACCCTGCAGGGTGCGCATCGGCTTCGTGAACACGTCCTCCGTGAAGCCCAGCCCGGCCAGCAGCTTGGCGGCATCCGCCTCCATGGTGTAGCCGCCCGCCTCGCCGAACTCATGCTCGACTTCCCCGCTGCGCAACTGTTCCGCCTCAGAAAGGTCGTCTTGGGCAAAGCCGGCCTCGCGCTCTTGATGCAACTGCCAAAGCTTCTGCTTGCCCATGAGCACCGTATCGAGAATCGGCACGTCGTCAAACTCCGCATGGTCCTGGCGCAGGTACCCCAGGCTGCAATCGCGCCCGATAATCACTTCGCCGCGCGTGGAGGAGAGCAGCCCCGCCAGAATTTTGATGAAGGTGGACTTCCCGGAGCCGTTGGCACCCACCAGGCCATAGCAGTTACCGGGCGTGAACTTAACGCTGACATCCTCAAACAGGATATCCGCACCGAATCGCATCGTCAGCAGCGAGGTTGCTATCACGGTAGTCTCCGATGGCACGGCCAGATCACGTATACCCACGCAAAACAGCCCATGCCGCTAAAAGGGGGCGCAGAATAGCAGAAGACGAAACCGAGATCGAGTAGGAATGCCGTCCCCAAAACGATGAAAGATGGAAATTGTCCGCCACGCCGCCGCATGATATTATTTATGGCTTTTGTGCGACCGCAAACGCACGCGCACAGAAAACCCAAGGAAGAGAATAGCATGAAAATCGCAATCGGAACGGATCATGGCGGCTTGGCAGTCAAGGATGGCCTCGTTAAATTTTTGACGGGCCGTGGCGTTGATGTGCTGGATCTGGGGGCCTATTGCACCGCCGCCTCGGACTACCCCGACTACGCCATTGCCGTGGCGGAAGCCGTGGTGGAAGGTCAAGCCGACCAGGGCATTCTGCTCTGCACCACCGGCAACGGCATGGCCATCAGCGCCAACCGCTTCCCCGGCATCCGCGCCGCCATCGCCGCCACCCCGGAACTCGCCACCAAGGCTCGCAGCCACAACAACGCCAACGTTCTGGTTCTGGCCGGATCGCTCCTCACCCCCGGCTCCGCCTGTCAAATCGTCGAGACGTGGCTGAACACCCCCTTTGCCGGCGAGGCGCGCCATGTACGCCGCCTGGAAAAGATCGAGCGCGCGGGACGTCTTTCTGAAATTGCCACCCTGGCCGCCGCCGACCCGGACGTGCACGCGGCCATTGCCGGGCATATTGCGCAGGAAGATACCACGATCAACCTGATCGCATCCGAAAACACCGTCACCCGCGCGGTACGCGAGGCGCAGGGGAGCGTCCTGACCAACAAGTACGCCGAAGGGTACCCGGGTAAGCGCTGGTACGGCGGCTGCCAATTCGTGGATGCCGTGGAAACCCTGGCCATTGAGCGGGCCAAGGCGCTGTTTGGTGCCGAGCATGCCAACGTACAGCCGCACTGCGGCAGCTCGGCCAACATGGCCGTTTATTTCGCCGTGTTGCAACCCGGCGACACCATTCTGGCCATGAGTCTGGACCAGGGCGGCCACCTCACCCACGGTAGCCCGGTGAACTTCTCGGGAAAACTGTTCCACATTGTGCCCTATCAGGTTTCCGCGCAGAGCGAACTGCTGGACTATGACGCCATTGAAGCCAAGGCCATCGAGTGCAAGCCCAAGCTGATTGTCGCCGGCGCCAGTGCCTACCCGCGTGTGCTCAACTTCCCCCGCTTCCGGCAGATCGCCGACAAGGTGGGTGCCATGCTGATGGTGGATATGGCCCATATCGCCGGTCTCGTCGCCGGAGGTGCCCACCCCAACCCCGTGCCGTATGCCGAGTTCGTCACCTCCACCACGCACAAGACGCTGCGTGGCCCGCGCAGCGGCCTCGTGCTCTGCCAGGCGAAGTTCGCTGCGGCGCTGGATAAGACAGTCTTCCCCGGCCTGCAGGGCGGCCCCTTGGAACACACCACGGCCGCCAAAGCCGTCTGCTTCCACGAAGCCATGCAACCGGCGTTCAAGACCTATGCCGCCCAGATCGTCGCCAACGCCCGCGCCCTCGCCACGGAACTCACCGCCAAGGGGTTCCGCTTGGTATCCGGTGGCACCGAAAACCACCTGATGCTGGTGAACGTGGCGGCCAGCGGCCTCACCGGTAAGGATGCCTGCGCCGCGCTGGATCACGCCGGCATTATCTGCAACAAGAACGCCATCCCGTTCGACACCAAGAGCCCCTTTGTCACCTCCGGCATCCGCATCGGCACGGCCGCCGTCACCACGCGCGGCATGCGCGAACCGGAGATGCGCCAGATTGCCGCCTGGATCACCCAGATCCTGGCTCAGGCCGGCGAAACAACTCTCCAAACCCGTGTCCGCGCCGAAGTGGCCGAGTTCACCCGCCAATATCAAGTCCCATGAACATCCGCAAAAAGATCTACCTGAGCGGGCCCATCATGGATGAGACGCACACCGCCGCCAAGACCTGGCGGGAGGTGGCCAAGCAGCAACTGTGCGACCACTTCATTTTGCTTGATCCCATGCGCCGCAACTTTAAGGACCGCGAAGTGGACAGCGCCAATGAGATCGTGGAGTTCGATCTGCAAGATGTGCGTGACGCCGACATCCTGCTGGTGAACTACAACAAGGCCTCCATCGGCACCGCCATGGAGGTTTTCTACGCGGCCCACGACCTTAACAAGTTCATCGTGGCCTTTGCGCCGTTCTCCTTCCAGAATTGCTCGCCGTGGATGGTCAAATACTGCACGAAGATCCTCCCCTCGCTGGAGGAAGCCGTGCTGTATGTCCGGGATAACTTTGTTCAGCGCCACGTGGAATAACCGCTGGCCGGATCTGCCACCATGCCTCTGCTCACGGTCCGAACGCTACAAGGCACCCCCTACGCCCTGGACTGGGCTACCTGGACGCCGCGCGAACGAGCCGTGCTGACCTTCGTACGCCAGCAGGGGCAACTGCTGCTGATCCATAAGAAACGCGGCCTGGGGGCCGGCAAGTACAACGCCCCCGGCGGGCGCATGGAACCTGGCGAGACGCCCGCCGCTGCGGCCGTGCGCGAAACCAGGGAAGAGCTCTGCATCACCCCCACCGGCCTGCGCCCGGCCGGGGAACTCTCCTTCGCATTTGTCGACGGCTACAGCCTGCACTGCCAGGTCTTTGTGGCAGACGGCTGCACCGGCGTCGCCACCGAGACCGATGAGGCCATCCCGTATTGGTGCGCCGAAGCGGATATTCCGTACGACCAGATGTGGGCGGATGACCGCCTCTGGCTCCCCCACCTGCTCGCTGGCAGCCCGTTCAACGGGCAGTTCATCTTCGACGGCGATCAGATGCTCTGGCACCACCTCGCCTAGTGAGGGAAACGAGGGTTCAGGGTTCAGTTGGGCCGATGGTTTCAGCAATGAAAAACCAAAAGATGTCTCAGATCAGGCTCACGGTGCGTCCGCAACCCACCAGAAACGAAAAACCTGTCAGAAACTCGGCCAGTCGAGTTCCCGGACAGGTTGAATGAAAGCGCGCGAATTTTACTTCTTCGGTTCTGGCGCGGCCGCCGCCGGAGCCGCCGCCGGTTCATCCGCCGGCTTGGCATGCACCGTCTTGGGCGTCACTTCCTTGCACGCCGTCACAGCAATGGTTTTATGCTCCTTGTCCATGGTTCCCTTGATCTGCACCATGGCGTGCCGGCCCGCCAACTCCTTGAGTTGCGCCACTACCGCCGCATCCGCCGCCGTCAGGTTCCGCAAGGCCTCGGGACCACGCTTCACCGCCAAGACCGCTACCACCTCCGCCGGCGCATTCGTGGCCGGGGCGGACACTACGCCATGCCAAGTCGTACGCTCAGCCATCGGCTTGGGCGCGTGGGCACCTTCCTTCTTGGGAGCCGCCTCCGGCTTAGGAGCCGCCACGGCCGCCTCCTCCGCCATGACCACACCCGCACTCGCCAACAAAACACCTGCCACCCATGCATGCATCAATCCCGACTTCATAACAATCGACTCCTATTGTTCCAGGCCTCGCCTTTATGGCGCGCCCAAACATGCCCGTATGCTCTATCAAACCCCCGCACGTTGCAAGAGCAAAACAGAGTCCTTAAAATCATGGATCGCCATAGCTGACCGCCAACTGAGTGCGCCTCGGCCCACCCACTACGGGACAAACACCGGCTGCCGACACTCCTTCAGCCTGGTTTCCAGCACCCGCAGGCTGTCATCGAGTCCGCCGGGTCGATTGCGGGCCAACCAGACGCGCCGATGCTCCGCGACGACGAGTTCCAGTTCATGAGCCAGCGGCGCGCGGCCGCGCTCACTTGTATCCTTGTCCAGCAGCAACCGCCCCAACCGGCAGGCCGCCACCGCCATGCGTGCGTTGTGCGCAAACTCCTCCACGATCAGGCCCGCATCGGGACGGTCCATGCGGGCCTGGCTCATCCGGTTAATCGCGGCCAACACATGCGCCTCCGCCTCAATCAGCGTGGACTTCGTGACATTGGCAGGCAACTGGCAGGCCCAGCCATCTGCCAGAAGTTGGTGGAGAAAGGCCGAACACGTGGGATTTTCGGAAACCTTCAACCACGTATCGGCCAGATCGTAGGCCGCCTGCCCCATGACCCCGGCCGCATCATGAAAGACATGCGGATCGAGCGACGCGCGGATCACGCCATCGGCATTCCCCTCCTCGAACCAGGCCATCGCCGCTCCGGCGGCAAACCCGATGAAACTGACCGGCAGAGTCTGCCAGTGTCCGGCATCGCCCCAATCAGTATTCAAGATGCCGCCCGCGCCAAACTCGATGCCGGCCTGCACCGCGGCCCGGTTACTCCCCATGCCGGCCTCGTTGCAACCGGTCAGCGTGCACCACGTGGACGTCCCGGGCGCAAACCAGAAAGGCACGTTCGCGTCGGCCAGCTTAGCGCCGTGATCCCGATAGGGGTATGACCGGTAATACCCCCAATCCACATGCACCATCTCGCGGTCCATCACCCCGAGCTGGTTCGAGAAATGATTCCAGACCATATCGCCGAAATAGAGGGGGGTGCGGCCATGCGCGAGCGCCAACTCCTTCAGTTTCCGCAGATAGTCAAAATAAACCGCCCCTTGCCCCCGCTGCTCGACCTCCTGGCGACTGTGCCCTTTGCCAAGCTCCCACGTCTCATCCCCGCCGATGTACAATCGCTGGCTCGTGAAATTCGGCAGCAACTCGGCGTAAAGCTCCGCGATCAACGCCAGCGCGGCGGGGTTGGTCGGGTCGAGCGTCGTGGGCGCACGCCACTTCCCGTCGGCGCCCACAAAGCCGTCCGGACACTCCGCCAGCGGGCGGTACCGGTGATGCTTCAGCCAGCGTTCGAAGTGACCGAACGAGTTCTGGAAGGGCGCCAGTTCGATATGCCTTTCCCGACAGAAAGCGTCCAGCGTCCGCACCTCCTCCGCCGTCAGCGGCGCGGCCGCCGCCCACACGTCACGATGGTTAAAATAGGCAAACGTATGCTCCATGTAGAGGGTAATGTGATTAACCTTCCACTCGGCCAACATCTCGATCAGCAGGCAGAGGGTTGCCATGGTGGGTACCTTATCCCGGCTGATATCGAGCAGCACGCCGCGCACCGGGATATCCGGCCAGTCCTCGATCACCCCGCACGGGATGGCCTCGCGACCTAGGCGTGCGACCTGCCGCCAGGTCATGCGGCCGTAAAACAAACCGGCCGGGTCGGCGGCCTCGATGTGCGCCCCCTGCGGCGTAATCGTCAGCCGATACCCCTGCGCGTGGAGGCCGGCGACGTGCGCACACCCTTCCACCGGGATCGCAGGCTCGGCATGCGGCGTAGGCGGCACCACCTCCGGGCGCGCCGGCACGTGCAGGACACCCGCCGCACGCGTGATGCTACGCGGATAAGGCAACAAGGGCAGTGTATCCAGAGCATGCATGGGAAACTCTCTTTCAAAGCGGCCAAAACAAGTGTCTTCACTCTAGCACAGCGCCGCAGAAAGGGTCTGCAAAAAACGTAGCTGCGCAACGTGCCAAGGTTCAGGGTTCAGTTGCTACCGCACGCATGGCCCTGCCCTTTGTACACCTACCACCTTCTCTTTCCCTTTCATGCGCTTCGCAGGCTTCGTGGTGGAAACTCCCCATTCTCCGAGCGTGCATTCGCGGTTCTCCGCCCTACCACCTAACACCTGCCACCTTCTTACCGGCGAGCTGCCAGTCAGCGAAACTGGGTTGCCCCCCGCTCCCGGGCGCTAGAATTTTGGTTGCCCCTACCCCACAAGCATGCTTCAATGTGAGCGTTCTCTTCAACGCAACACGTGGCGTACCCAAACAGGATCAACTATGCAATCATCACGGGCGGCTTGGATGCAGCAGGGAAAATTCGGCTTGATGGTTCACTGGTGCGTGCCCAAGACCCCGCCCCAGTACGGCAAGCGCATCGAAGATATCAACAAAGCCACCGACCGCTTCGACCTGCCGCGCTTCATCAAGGATTTCCGCCGCACCAAAGCCGACTGGCTCATTTTCACCATTGGCCAGATGACCGGCTTTGCTAGCCCCAACCAGACGATGGACCAATGGGTCGGCCCGGGGCATTGCGCCCAACGCGACCTGATCATGGAAGTCGCGCAGGAAGTCAAAAAGCTCGGTCGGCGTTTTATTGCCTACATCCCGTTGCCACTGCGGGCCAAGAACTTCACGTACGCCTCCCTGCGCATTTCCGAACCGGAATTCCACCGGCACTACGCGGCCGTGATCGAGGAGTATTCGCGCAGGTACGGCAAGCTGCTGGATGGCTGGTGGTTCGACGGCGGCTCCACCGAGCCGGAGTTCCGTCAGGCGCTGATCAACATGCGTAAGGCCGCACGCGCCGGCAACCCCGATGCGATCGTAACCTTCAACAACGGCTCCTTCTGCCTGGGGCTCTCCCAGCCGGTGATCCCGGGGCAGGACTACCTGTCCGGCGAATCCGAGTTCCTGCTGAAGGGCAAAATCCGCTACGGTCGCGGCACGGATGTCATGACGCCGCTGCCAAGCCCGGCATCCAAGCAGCCCGCCATGGGGCGGGCGGTGACGGATTGCACTGGCCATGTCTGCACGTTCCCCTTGCCGCAACCGCCCCCCACCTGCCTCTGGCACGCCCTGCTGCCGATTGATTGCATGTGGGAACGGGGGATCGCCTTCAACCCTGATTGGCAGAACCCAGCCTTCCCCTGGGTGGCCCCCAAGCCCCACCAGATGGAGCGCCCCCTCTACACCCTGGCAGAGCTCGCCACCCTGGTGCGCGATTTCAAGTCCGTCGGCGGCGGCGTCACCTTAAATGTCGGCATCTTCCAGGAAGGCGGCCTGGGCCCGGCCACGGTCAGCCAACTGGCCAAGCTCGCTACCATCGTACGTTAACGTCAGCATCAAAACCAAGGAAACATCCATGTCCAAAGCAACCAAAACACGTGTCGGTGTCATCGGCTGTGGCGCCATCAGCGGCATCTATTTCAAGAATTGCCATCAACTCTTCCGCAACCTCGAAGTCGTGGCCTGCGCGGATCTGGTGCGCGAGAAGGCCGAAGCGGCCGCCAAGGAGTATGGCATCGCCTCCGTGCGCAGCGTGGAAGAGCTGATCGCGGCGCCGGATGTCGACATCGTGCTCAACCTGACGGTGCCCAAAGTGCACGCCGCGCTGGCACTGGCCGCGCTGCAAGCCGGCAAGCATGTGTATGGCGAAAAACCGCTGGCCACCGGGCTGGAAGACGGGCAGACGATCCTCGAGCTGGCCCGGCGCAAGAAGCTGCGCGTCGGCTCCGCGCCTGACACCTTCCTGGGCGCCGGCCTGCAGACCTGCCGTAAATTGCTGGATGATGGCTGGATCGGCACCCCCATCGCCGCCACGGCCTTCTTCATGTGCTCCGGCCCGGAAAGCTGGCACCCCAACCCGGAATTCTTCTACGAAATGGGCGGCGGCCCCATCCTGGACATGGGCCCCTACTATCTGACCGCGCTGGTCAATCTGATCGGCCCGATCGCACGCGTCACCGGTTCCACCCGCATCACCTACCCCACCCGCCTCATCACCAGCCAACCCAAGTATGGCAAGCTGGCGAAAGTGGAAACGCCCACGCATATCGCCGGCGTTCTGGACTTTGCCAATGGCGCGGTCGGCACCCTGATTACCAGCTTTGATGTGGTCAACCACCACCTCCCGTGCCTTGAAATCCATGGCACGGAAGGCTCACTGCAAGTGCCGGACCCTAATGGGTTCGGCGGCGAGATCCAGATCTACCGACGCGGCGCCCAGCAGTGGCAGGCTGTCCCGCATACGCATGGCTACGCCGAGAATAGCCGTGGCATGGGTGTGGCAGACATGGCCCAGGCCATTACCACCAAACGGCCGCACCGCGCCTGTGCCGAACTTGCCTACCACGTGCTCGACGTGATGCTGGCGTTCCAGGACGCCTCGGAATCCGGGCGGCACGTCGAAATCGAAAGCACCTGCGAGCGTCCGGCGCCGCTGCCGCTGGGCTTGCGCCCCGGCGAGATCGCCTAACGCGCCGCCGCACGCCCTACACGCGCTCGCAAGCCGCGGGCGCGTGGCAGGTGATCGCGATGGTGCCATCGGCCTGCTACCCCCAGAGGAACACATGAATCCTTTCACCGGTAGCGACGGGGCTTACGGTGAAGGTGGGTGCACTTTCATGGACGAGAAAAGCTCCCCAGCACATCGGCGTACGCGACCGTTTTGGTTTGCCCGAGACGATAGGCTTCGCGCCGTTCGCGCACTTCCGCCAGCCATAGCGCATCCAAAACTGGATCAGGCTGGTCCAACTCAACCAGAAGTTCGTCCACCAGACGTGTCTTCTCGTTGTCCGGCAATTCGCGGATGCCCGCACGCACCGTTTCCAATGTCGCACTCTTTTTTTAGCATACCGGGTCGTGATCCGAAGTTCAAGCACGGTTCGATGCCACCGTCGCCCCATCGCCCAATGGGTCGGGGTCAGCGGATTTCTGGACGATCCGGCGAGGAATAGCGCGCCCCGGGCACATCCAGCAGGCCCCGCGCGTTCGCCAACAACCGGCAGCGCCGGAACATCTCGCACAGATAGCCGTAACTATAATGCACCGCTGGCGCCCTCACAAGCCCGCTTGCCAATCTTCACCCCCGGGAGCAGCACGCTCCGCACTGGGAACGCGAGGCTCCGCACTCGCAGGCGCATCATCCGAGACAAGGCGGGTGCGGAGCCCCGCGCTCCGGCGGGTGCGGAGCCCCGCGCTCCGGCGGGTGCGGAGCCCCGCGCTCCCGGCAGATTGCATCTTCGCCACGGCATCGGGCGCATCGGCGAACGGGTCGAACTTGTCGAAGAATGTTTCCAGCTTCATGCCTTGGCTTCCTCAGCGTCGTCGCTGTCCCACATGTCGCGGTAGGCGAACACATAGTCGGCGGTGGCGGCGGGGTTGAGGGTGTAATAGTAACGGCAGAGGGCTTTGAAAAGCGCGAGGCCTTCCGGGATACAGGCGCAGTCCAGCAACCGGTCGAGCGTGTGTTCAATCTGCTGCTGATCCCGGCAGCGGCTCCGGACAATGTCGTGCACGATGGGCGCGTAGGCGGCGGCCATCTGCTGATGGATTACGTTTAAGGAGGCGGCCAGTTCCGTAATGCTGGCCACAAGCGACTCAAAGTCTGGCCATACAGGTATCTCACCGGGCTCAGATACGGGGAACTCCCTGTCTAAAGGAGGCGCGGCATAACTGGTCGGCATGCCTCTGGAGCTTGCCCCCAAAGCTGCTGGAAATACGTACCGCAGACCATGGATCAGAAATTCGGCCATGGCCGACTTGTTCGGCACATGGTTTATAGGTTCTACCAGTCCCGCCTGTTGGGCACGGCGCATCGCTGCGTGCGCTTCCGACACGCTGAGGCCAATATCCTTAGCCAAAGCAGCGAAATTTCCCGGCCAGCCCGAGGCCAGCAGGAAATCCTGAAAATCCTGTTAATCCTGTCAAAAAAAGGGATCTCTAAGATACTCAAACAACCTGCCTGGACAGCACGAAGGCAGAAGAACATGGTTTTTGTAAGGAAGTGAAGAAAATGGCGCGAAGAGTATCTACAATTTCAAACCGCCACTTTCACTACACTTTCGCTTTGGCGTCCACAGCCTTGGCGCC
>CAIOST010000334.1 GCA_903861045.1 uncultured bacterium
CCCCTTCGCGGCCCCTCGCGGTGAAAGAAATCCCGTCACGTTCCTGCGGCTGCGGCGGGTCCGGCGGCCCCGCCCTACCAGCCTGCCGGCACTCCCCATTCTCCGAATCATTCGCGGTTCCACCTGCCACATCTCCCACCTTCGTGCGCTGCGTGCCTTAGTGGTGCAAACATTCCCGTCACGTAACTACTCAGGAGGGACGGGTTCAGGGTTCGGGGTTCAGGCCGGATTTCACCGCCCGAGCGGTCGCGCGTTTGGGGTGTGGCTATTTGGTCGAACAAAGAAAGGCGAATCACCAGGTATTTCCTGAACCCTGATACCTGCGTGGTTACGTAGAAAGAAATGGTGCTGCGCGCAGAGCAGACGCAACGGCCGCACCTCGCGCGGTTTCCATTCTCTTTCTTCGCCGTCTTCGCGCAGGCGCAGAACCGTTACAAGCGCAACCCGATGGGGAGCGTGTCACCAAAGGCCCGCGCTTCGTCATCGACCTCGTTGGCGATCACCGTAGTCACCATCTCCACCCAATGGGCGGAAGCCTGCGCCGCCTGCAGCGCTGCCAGCGCCTCCTGGCGCACCTCCTGCTCGAGGTCGCGGGTGCGATCACCGGTCAGGCGCGTGAGTTGCACCACGGCAAAAGGCAACCCGTCAATACCGTGCCAATCGAGTGCCAACAGGTGCTCGACCCACGGCTCCACCACCTCCGGCGAAAGGGTCTTGTGACTGCTGCCGTAGAGCGGCCGGCGTGCGCCCAACCGCCCCAGCGCCCAAGCCCAAGGGCCCGCAGCCTTGGCCGGATTGCTGATGCGATCCAGGATCCAATTTCCCAAGGCGACTTTTTCCGCGGGCTGGACATGCTCCAACGATGCCGCGGCGCGCACCATTTCGTCCAGCCCACCCAGCGGTGCCGCGGCGTTGTCCAGCAGCGGCAAGACGGACAGTGGCACACGGCGCGCCAAATGCGGCTTGAGCGTGGCCCACATGTTCTGCTGGAGGGTCTCGCTGAGCCCGCCCGCCAGGCGGCGCCACATCACCCAGTAGTCGTTCCAGACCCGCTGGTCGCCTTGGGCCTTTACACCGTCGGCAAAGAGTAGGAAGGTCTGGTCACAGCGCCAGGCATCCAGAGGGTAGCCGAACCCCGGACGCAAGGCGTAGCCGATGAGCTGGAAGAAGACGCGTTCATGTTCGGGCGAGCGATGCCGATCGGCCGCACCCGTGTAGAGCGTGCTCCATAATTCCCGCAACACCGGCAGACGCCAGTTGGCGCGTGGGCCAAGGATCGCTTCCAGTGTGCGCGGGAGTTGCTTGACCTCTTTGGCGCTAACGTCCACCGCTTGGCGCCCGTACATGCGTGCAACCGCCGCACACGCTTCCCCGAAGCGGGCTGGCATGGCTTCGGTCACCGTGGCCGCAGCGCCCACAGTCGCACCACGCAGTTCAAATTCCAAGCGCCAGCGCTCCTCAGTGGCAGCCGCGACACACCACAACTCCAGGGTCCCGAGTTCGGTCAAGGTGGCGCGCAGATGCACGGGGATGGTGGCGGTTTCGGCCTGCGCCGATTTTAACAGCGTGTGGATCGGTGGTAGCGGCCGGAATTCATAATCGATATCGACGAGATCACCGGGGTGATGGATCCGGTCGGAGGTTGTGGAATACAAAGGAAATTGCACCGGCTGGCCGAGGTGCAAGGCGAAGGTACGACTGGTGAGATCAACCGTCACCCCTTCTTCCTGGCCATGCGGAATCAGGCAGATGGCCCGCGGCGTATCACGACCAGGTTCATTGGCCAATCCGACGTAGAAAGCGTGCGCCGCGCCGCCACCGATCTTACGACCGAGCCCGTGCCGAACCAGGCCATAATAGGCGGCCCCGCGTGCGACCGCCAGTTCCAGGGAGTCATGGGCGAGCAGCCGCAGGGGCGGGGCTTCCGGCCACCAGGCCGACATCACCGCCAGCAACCGGGCCGTGAGGCTGGCGGAGTTGAAGACGCCACCATTCAGCAGAATTGCGTCTGGACGCGGCAGACCGGCGGGGAAACTCTCCGCCTCGATCCCCAACGCCGCAAAGCCAGTGGTGGCGTGTTTCCGCAGAAATGCGGCTAGGTGCCGGGTAATGGCCGGGTCCTGGGCATAGGGGAGTCCCAGTTCCTGCAGCGCCATCCGGGCCGCGCGGCTGGGGGCCTCCGAAGCCGCACAATGCTGGAAGAACCCTTCGACCACGACCCGTTCGACTTCTTCCCGCGTGAGCTCGGTCGAGAGGGTGCGCCCCACCAGACGGCTCCCCTCCCCGGCCACGGCGAGGCCGCAGCGCTCGGGCGCCTGCGCCCCCAAGAGCGCTTCTTTCGCGGCGCGGGTAACCTGCACCAGTTGCGCCCATTGGTTGGCGCTCAGTTTGCGCCCACCTGCCATCAGACGTTCTTCCGCCAGGCGGGCCAGCGCCGCATCCATGTTGTCGCCGCCGAGCATCAGGTGATCACTCACCGCCAGGCGGCGCAAAACCGGCCCCTCTGACGATGCCTCCACTTGGATCAGGGTGAGGTCGGTTGTGCCGCCCCCCACATCCACCACCAGCACCAGTTTCACGCCATTCAGGGCGTCGACCAGATCGTGCCGATGGCGGGCGGTGAAGTCGTAGAAGGCGGCCTGCGGTTCCTCGACCAGGGTGAGTTTTTCCAAGCCCGCGCATCGAGCGGCCTGCACCGTGAGCGCGCGGGCAACCTCATCAAAGGATGCCGGAACGGTGACCACCACTTCCTGGGCGGCCAAGGGCGCTTCGGGGTGGGCGGTATCCCAGGCGTGCACCAGGTGCCTCAGCAATGCCGCCGACGCCTCCACCGGCGAAATTTTGGCCACATCCGGCAAACCACCCCACGGCAAAATGGGGGCGTGGCGATCGACGCCGTCATGGCAGAGCCAGCTCTTCGCCGAGGTAATCAAGCGCCCCGGCACACGGGCGCCCTGCCACTTGGCGAACTCACCAGCCAGCGTGCCGGTCGCTGCCGCCCACGGCAGGCTCGTGGAGCCAGGCGGCAGCTCGTGCGCGCCGGGAAGATAGAGGCACGAGGGCAATAACGGTTGCGCCATGACCTCGCCGGGCTGACGCAGTTGCGTGACTGGAAAATCCCGCACGGCTGCTTCGGCCCCCTCGGCCGGCTGCACATAAGAAACGGCGCAATTCGTGGTGCCCAGGTCAATGCCAACCATGTACGATGAGTCGTTCATAAGAGAGAATGCCCGCTACGCCTTCATTCGCACATTTAATTCCAGTTTCCAGCGCCCCGGCCCATTTTTTTCGAGGCAGCGCAACTCCAGTGTGCCGAGTTCGGTCACAGCGGCCTGCAGGTTGACGGGAATCAACCGCCCTTCATCGCCACCCTGCGCGGGAAGGGTCGTTTCGATGGGGGCAGCCGCCTCCAGTTCCTCATGCCCCTCCGCATCCTCGAGCATGGTCCCCACGCGATCATCGCGGCGCACGGAACTGTCGAAGAATCGGAAGCGGGTGGGTTCGCCGACCACCAGGCCGAATTCCTGAGGCGGCACGTCGGCTTGCGAACCTTCTTCCATGCCGAACGGCGCCACGCAAAGCGCTTTCACCGGTGGCGTCAACCCGGGGACGGCCGGCATGGCGCTCTCGATGCCGACATAGTAGGCCCGTGCGGTACCGCCGCGAATACGCAGGCCATGGCCTTGCCGCACCCAACCATAGTAGGCGGCCCCGCGGGCCACCGCGAGATCGTACTCCGCGCCGGCCAGTTCCTGCAACGGGGCGCCCTGATCGGCCGCCAACCAGCTATTCAGCATGGTGATCACGCGGTTTTTAAGTGCGTCCGCCTTGAAGACACCGCCGTTGAACAGCACCGCGGTGGGATGCACAAAGGCCTGCCCAGCCACCTTAACGGGCGCGTCGTGCGCCGTGGCCAGGGCGCGGGCCTGGCGGGTGAGAAAGGCGGCCAGATGCCGCGTCACGCCGGCGTCCTGAGCATACGGCAGGGCCAGTTGCGCCAAGCCGGTGTGACGCGCGGTGCGCGGCAACTCGGTCACCGCGATTTCCGGGAAGAAGCCATTCACCAGGGTAGTCGTCAGCTCCGTGCGCGACAGTTCGGTTTTGAGCGTGCCCTTCACCAGAGATGCTCCGCGACTGGGAATCGTCAGCGGCGCCGCGGCGAGTTCCGGCTCTTGGAACATCCGTTCCTTGGCGTCACGGCAGGCATGGGTGAGGGCATGAAACTGCCAGGCATCGAGTTTGCGACCTTCGGCTTGCAGGCGTTGCTGGACCGCATGGGCGAGGGCGAGATCCATGTTGTCGCCGCCCAGCAAGATATGATCACCGACTGCCATGCGTACCAGTTGGGCCTCGCCCTCCTGCTCAGTCACGGCGATCAAGGAGAAGTCGGTGGTGCCGCCCCCCACATCAATCACCAGCATGACATCGCCCGGTTGTGCGCGCTTACGGAACGACTCGCCCATGGCTTCACACCAGGCGTAAAAAGCAGCCTGCGGTTCTTCCAGGAGGGTAACCTGAGGGAGCCCGGCGCCTTGGGCGGCCTGGAGCGTCAATTCCCGGGCGGCCGCGTCGAACGAGGCGGGCACCGTGAGCACCACGTCCTGTTGAGCGAGGGGTGCCTCCGGGTGTTGATGATCCCAGGCTTCCCGCAAATGGCGGATGAAATGCGCCGAAGTCGCGAGGGGCGAAATGCGCTCGACATCCGCCGGCGCCTGCCAGGGCAAGATGGCGCTGGTCCGATCCACGCCGGCATGGCAGAGCCAGCTCTTCGCCGAAGCCACCAGCCGCGTAGGAACTTTACTACCATGGGCGCGGGCAAACTCGCCTACCGCCAGCGCGGCGCCAGACGGGTCCCAAGGCAGGGACAAGCTGCCGGCCGGAAATTCCTGCGCGTGCGGCAAATAGAGAAACGACGGCAACAGCGGCCGTGCTTCCACAGTCCCGAGGGCCGTGAGTTGCGGGATGGTGAGCATCGTCTGCTCGGGCCCGCGGGCCTGGTCTTTTTGCAGATCGAAATAGGACACCGCACAGTTGGTGGTGCCCAAGTCAATACCGACAGCATAGTCCGCCATGAGAAGCTCCTGTTAGAGTTCCACTTCAGCCGGGGCGAGAATCCGCATGTTCAGCTTTTCCGAAGGGACGGGCATACGGATGTCTGCCACTTGCCACCCATGATGTTTGAGCGCACCGCGAAAAGGAGGCTGACCGGATATGTTGCCGGTCAGGCGGATCCGTTGGGCATCAAAGCCCGCCGGCACGGACAAGGTGGCACCTTCGGCTTCCTGCAAGACCGGTTCCAGATCCAGTCCCTGCTGCAGCGCCTTACGGCAACCGGCATGCACGATCCGGGCGGCCGCCCCGATCTCCGCATCAGAAAAGGCCCGCATGTCCTCCTGCAGAAAATCGATCAACCGCCCCTCGCGTTGCAGGGTTGCCAGCAGGGCGAGCCCAGAAGCGTGGAGTCGCTCCGGCGGAATAGCAGCCGGCGTGGCGACAGGAGGCGTGGCCGCCGCTGTGGCGGCTTCCCTGTTATTCAGCAGCGGCTGTATTTGCGCGGCAAAACGCCCATTCGCGAGGATACGACTAAAACACGTCAGCGCGACACGCCAGCGTGCACCCAGCGATAAAATGCTCTCGTCTGTTTTCATAGTGGCGAAAGATAGCAGAGCACGCCGCCATTGTCAGGTGGAATTTTTAAACGCACAGCTACCACGGCATGGTCTTTTCCTAAAGCGCCACCTTACGCAGGCTGGCGGTAGCAAGGTCTTTGTACCTCATGCCAATCTACTTGCAAGGCAAAGAGTGATGTACTTACACGAAACGCACAACCTTTACCGTATCCGGCATTCCAATTATTCAGCGGAGGACAAAGTGGAACGCTAAAGAGGAAAGACGAAGAGGAACGCTGAAATAAGGCTGGTGATGCTGCTTCAGCACCAAATGACTTGTACCGGTTGGCCGTCCGGGGCCGTGCGTGCCTCGACGCTTAGGCGCGCGTCCCAGGGCTTGACGCGGGCTTCGGGGCGGCGGTCGAAAATGACCAGATGGCGGGTGTCTGCAGCCATGGTGTTGGCATAGCGGGCGATCTGTTCGAGGCCTTGGGCCATCGTCGCATCACGGCCCATGCGCGGATGCACGAGCTTGATCTCAACAATGTTCGTCCGCCCTCCGAAACGAATGCCTAGGTCCACCCGCCCGCGGCCAGCGGCGTATTCGCGGTCAATCATGCCGCCGCCGTTGATGATGCGTTGCAGGAACCCCATCAACAACAGGTGCGGAAAGGCCTCGGTATAGTCAGCCTTCTCCTCCCAGATCTCCGAATGCCAGGCCCAGAACTTTTGGAACTCGTCCAGCAACGCGTCCATGTCCAACC
>CAIOST010000335.1 GCA_903861045.1 uncultured bacterium
TAGTGTGGCGCATGTGCCTATTTTTATCAATTACCAATTGATAAAATCAAGCAGAAAAATCGCCGCGTTGTCCTTTTCTTTTCGAGTAATTTCGACGCCTCGCGCTTTAACTCTCGCAGAACGGGGAGGGCCCCAGAACTGCGGAAGTTGAGAGAGGTTCTTGGTGCTTGGTGCGTGGTTCTTGGTTCTTGGTTGCTGACGCCGGGGCATCGCCGGGGCATAGGGAGCGAGGAGCGGCGGAAGGTGGCAGGTGTGATGTGGTAGGGTTGGAACCGCGAAGGGGGGGAGATTTCACGCGAGGGACGCGAAGGGAACGACGGTTCTAGGTGTGTGGTGGTAGTCCGGGCGGTGGTGCCGGCTCGCCGGAGCGTAGCCGCCGGCAGTCCCTTGCCGGCGGCCGTGTGGGCCAGATGGCGCCACGCGGAAGATAGGCGCAGGAGGGACTGGAGGGACGGAAGGGACGGAAGGAACGGAAGGAACGGAAGGAACGTGGTTTAGAACGATCATAGCGCTTATAGTTCTTTATGCCAAGGGCAAGCGCGCCCTCCGCAGCCATTCGTATTATGGGGCATTATGGCGTAAAAGCGGCGGATTACAGCAGGTAGGGCGGGGCCGCCGGACCCGCCGGGCGCCATAATGCGAATTGCTGCGCCCGCCGGAACGGCGGGGTGCATAACCCTCTTTGTTGGTTCGCTTCGCCTGTGCGGCTCCCCGGGAGGTTCGCCTTTGACTTCGACCCGATCGCCAGGCAGCAGTGGGCCAACGCCTGCGGGTGTGCCGGTCATCAGCAAATCACCCGGCTCCAGGGTCATAATGCTCGACGCATAAGCGATCAACTGGGGGATGCGAAAAACCATGTCACGTGAGGAGGCCATCTGGCGCCGTTCGCCGTTGACATAACAGTTGATCAGGGCGTCGGTGGGGTCGAATTCTGTGTCAATCCACGGCCCAATCGGACAGAAAGTATCGAAACCCTTGGCACGCGTCCACTGTCCATCTTTGCGCTGCAGGTCACGCGCCGTCACATCGTTGCCGGCAGGTTAACCCAGGATGTAGTCCTTCGCCGCCGCCGGGTCGATCCAGCGCCCGCGTCTGCCGATCACCACCACCAGCTCGCCTTCATGCGCCGAAACTCTGTAAACGGGCTGCCTTCCACCGGGCCGACTTTTTCATCGCGCACCCAGCCAAAGGTGGCGGGTTGGCTCTTGTACTGGTAACGGATCAAACGCCTGCAGCTTTCTCCGAAAAAAGCTTAGGAACTGGCGTTCCTAAGCTTTACGGCTGACTTGCTGTAAGCGGGTATAAAGAGGCGCTTCCGTTTTTTGCCTGCGCGGCAACGCGCCTCCCTGTTACCGGCCGGCGGGACAGCTATCACTTAACACCTACCACCTAACACCTGCCTCTTCCTGCGGCTGCGGCGGGTCCGGCGGCCCCGCCCATGCCCCTGATCCCTCGCTTGGCGGCCCTTCGGCTTTGCTACGGATAACGCGGCTGGTGCGGATTTTGTTTGGGTAAGCCCGCAATTGCCCCCCACACTCCCAATCCGCGAAATCCGCGCTATCCGTAGCTGAGAATTTCCGTATCACGCGCGACGCCGCTTTAGCGGCATGTGGAGGCGACTTGAAAAGTTGACCCGCTTGCCGCGCCATCCTCGTCACTATCGTTGTCGGTGGCCCTCGTTGTCCGTAGCGTGGGTTCCCTCATCGGGCCACACCCTCCATTCTTCCATTCTTCCAACCATCCACCCCCACATTCCGCTGTTCCCCAAAACAAATAGAAGGCGGCGGGTGTTGCCACCCGCCGCCTTGAGGAACTGTGCCGGTATACCGGCCTTCGCCTACATCAGGAACAGCATTTCCGCATACGACGGCAGCGGCCAGAGGTTGGCCGGCACCAGGTTCTCCAGCGCATCCACGGACACCCGCATGGCCACCATGGCGGCCAGCATGGCATCGGCATCGTGCGCCTTGACGCCCTTATCGAGCTTCGCGGCTTCCGCGTTCACCTTATCCGTCAGCGCCGCGACCTCCTTGATCGTGGCCGCGATGCCCGCGCCGACGCCCTTGGGCAGGACCGCCTGGGTCGAGCCGAGTTCGGCCAGGTAGCGGTACGCGGCCGGCAGCACCATGGTGCGGGCGATGCGCAGGGCACAGGACCCTTCGAGCGTAACCGTCTGCTCGTAGGCGTGCATGTAGACTTCGTACCGCGACTTGGTCTCGCGCGGCGAGAGGACCTCATACTTCTCGAAGAGCGCGATGCTCTTCTTGTCCTCCAACGCGGCCAACGCCTCGGGCGTCTTCGTCAGATTGGGCAGGCCGCGCTTGGCGGCTTCCGCCCGCCATTCCGCCGTGTAGTTATCGCCATCGAAGAGGATACGCTTATGCTTGCGGATGATCCCCTGCAGGACGCCGTGCAAGACCGCGTTCAGATCCTTCTTGCTGTCGGCCATTTTGGCTTCCAGCTCGGTGCAAACCTCATCCATGGCCCAGGCGATCGCGGTGTTGAGTACCACGTTGGCACCGGCGCAGCTCTGGCTGGCACCCACGGCGCGGAACTCGAACTTGTTCCCCGTGAAGGCCAAGGGGGAGGTGCGGTTACGGTCCGTCGCATCGCGCGGCAGCTTGGGCAGTGTCGAAACACCGATCTCGATCAGGCCGGCGCTCTTGGAGCTCCGGGCCCCGCCCTTTTCAACCTGCTCGATGATGTCCGTGAGCTGCTCGCCCAGGAAGATCGAGATAATGGCGGGCGGCGCCTCGTTGGCACCCAGGCGGTGATCGTTGCCGGCGGTAGCCACCGCCGCGCGCAACAGCGCCGCATGGGTGTCCACCCCCTTCATCACGATGCAGAGCATGGTGAGGAACTTGGCATTCTCGTGCGGCGTGTTGCCGGGCGTAAGCCAGTTCTTGCCATCGGGACCGACGATGGACCAGTTGTTGTGCTTGCCGGAACCGTTGACGCCGGCAAACGGCTTCTCGTGCAGGAGGCAGACGAGGCCACAGCGATCCGCCACTTCTTGCAGCACATGCATGATGACCACGTTGTGGTCGACCGCGAGATTCTGCTCCTCAAAAATCGGCGCGACTTCGAACTGGGCCGGGCTGACTTCGTTATGTTGCGTGCGGGCCGGCACGCCCAGCTTCCACAACTCCGCATTGGCTTCATCCATGAACGCCATGATGCGCGGCTTGATGTGGCCAAAATAGTGATCTTCCATCTGCTGATGGCGGGCCGGGCGGCTGCCAAAGAGGGTGCGGCCGGTCTGCAGCAGGTCCAAGCGCTTCTCAAAATACTTCTTATCAATCAGAAAGTATTCCTGTTCCGCGCCCAGCGTGGCATACGGACGGGTCGTTTCCTTGATGCCAAAGAGCTTGCCCATGCGCGAGATCTGCTTGGCCAACGCGTGCTGCGAGCGCAGCAGGCCGGTCTTCTTGTCCAAGGCCTCGCCATGCCAACCGCAGAACACGGTGGGGATGCAGAGCACGCAGCCGCCGGAAGGGTTCTCCCGCACAAAAGCCGGGCTGGTCGGATCCCAGGCGGTATAGCCGCGGGCTTCAAACGTCGCGCGCAGACCGCCGGAGGGGAAGCTGGAGGCATCCGGCTCACCCTGAATCAGCTCCTTACCGGAAAAGGTGGCCACCGCGCCCCCCTCACGGTCCGGCATCAGAAAGGCTTCATGCTTCTCGGCCGTCACACCCGTCAACGGCTGAAACATGTGCGTAAAATGCGTGGCCCCCTTTTCCAGCGCCCAGGTCTTCATGGCATCCGCCACTTCATCCGCAATCGAATGATCCAAGGCTTCGCCCTTGAGAATGGTGGACACGAGCTTCTGATAAGCATTCTCGGAGAGATAATTCCGCATGGTCTTCACACTGAAGACATTCTCACCGAAATGACCCAGCTTGGACGAACCACAAGAGCAAGTTGAACTCATTGCCTACTTTCCTTTCTATTGGAACCCTGTACTTCGGTTGTATCGTGAAAACAGAAAAACGCACAGCCCTGTATAGCAACACCCATGCCAAGTCAAAATACCCTAGCATAAACCGGACAAAGCGCGCTACTGGACAAATAACAGACTACAAAAATGTAACTTAGGCCTAGTCGACAATCCAAAATTGTAGACGGCACGCCAGGCGCCACCCAAGATGACCTGGCCCTGAACTGCGGAAGATTGGGGGGCTGGAGGCTTGGAAGGCTGGGAAGACAAGGAAACAAGCCGTCTGCTGTGATTCCTTGGCGGCACGCCATATCAAGCAGTGAATGAGAAACCCAGTCCCGGCCGCAGGTGCAAAATCGACCATGCCGGGCACGGAGTATCTCAATCTTCCAACCTTCCAACCATCCAATCTTCCGCAGTTTGGGGGATGCGCCCGTCGGTGAAGGGCGCATCCTTGTTTCATTACAGAGTTGCGTTCATTAGGCCGGAACTCCGGTTCCGGCCATGGAATGGGCCGCAACCGGAGTTGCGGCCTACCACACTACAACGCAAAGCAAGGGGAACAGGGATGCGCCCGTCGGTGAAGCCGCGGCCGGTTGGGGATGGACAGCACCCCCCCTCTTTTGGCACACTTGTTCACATGTCGGGTGCTTACACATGCGGTTGCTGGGGGCGAGACGGCGCAGGGCGGGTTTGCGGCCCGGCGGAAGCCTTGCGGCCGCCAAAGCAACAGCCATGACCTTCTTCGAAATCACATCCGCCTGTCAGGTGCTCTTCGGCCAGGAGACGACGGTATCGCCGGGGTTCATCGCGTATCTGCAGCCTTCCGGGCTAAAAACCGCCTATCGCCAGTTGGCACTCCAGACCCATCCGGACCGTGCCGCCAGCACCGGGCAGGACCATGGTTTGATGGCCACCCGTTTCCGGCTGGTCCATAGCGCCTATGAGACGCTTAAACCCTATGTGATGGACCGGAAGCCGTTGCCGCCGTTCCCGCGTGACTCCTTTCCGTTGCCGGTGCCCTCGGCCAAACGCGAGAGCCAGCCCGCGGCCCCCCGTTCGCCCCCCTCCCGCCAGACGGCACCGGCCACGGCGCCAGCCAAGTCGCCGGAGATCTTCTTTCACGGGAAAGTGCCTCGTACCCAACTGCGTATCGGGCAGTTTCTCTATTACCGTCGCAAGATTTCCTGGCGGACCTTGGTGCGGGCCATGGTCTGGCAGCAGAGCAACCGGCCGCGACTCGGCGACCTGGCACAGGAGCACGGCTGGCTGGATCTGCAGGACGAACAACTGATCCGGCAGGCCAAGGGCACCCAGGAGTTGTGGGGCGCGGCCGCGGTCCGCTGCGGGATTCTGACGGATCAGCAACTCTGGCAGCTACTGAACAAGCAAAGCCTGTTACGCATGCCCATCGGCCGCTATTTTGTGGATAACCAGATCCTCAGCGAGTCCGAGCTTGTCCGATTGCTGGTGGAACAACGGCGCCACAACTATATGGCGCAGCGTACCTGATGCGCCACGGCCTCCGGGGTCAGGCCATGCGCCGTCATGAGGCTAGCCGTGGTACCTTGGCCGATCACGGTATCCGGCCAGCCCACGCGGAGTACCAGATTGGTGCGCCGTTGGGCCGCCAGGGCCTCCTGCACGGCTGAGCCGAAGCCACCTGCCACGACGCCATTCTCCAGGGTGACGAAGATCGTATGTGGGGTGGCCTGCTCCAGGAGCAGCCGGGTGTCCAGCGGCTTAATAAAGCGCGCGTTGACCACACCGGCAGCCATACCAGCGCCGCGCAGCCTGGCCGCGGTCGCGACAGCCAGCGGCAGCATATCCCCCAGCGCCCAGAACCAGACCACCTGCGCAGCGGCCTGGGGCCCGGTGAGCGCCGCCCCTTCGCCGGCGCTCACACCTTCGAAGGTGTGAGCGGCCTGCAGCGGCGCCGGGGCAGCCTCGCGGGTCGCCGGCAACAGTAGTTCTGCGCGGCCGATCTCCAGAGGTTCCACGTTCGGGGGCACCGCCAGGCCCGGACCCGGATCGCGCGGATAACGGATCACGGTCGGACCATTGCGACGCACCGCGGTGACCAGCATACGCGCCAGCTCCGGCTCATCCTTCGGCTGCATCAGCACCAGCTCCGGCAGACAACGCAGCATCGGGATGTCAAAAATGCCATGATGCGTGGCGCCGTCCGCCCCCACCACACCCGCCCGATCAAGACAGAGGATCACCGGCAGCTTTTGCAGACAGACATCGTGCAGGACGCAATCCACGGCGCGCTGAACGAAGCTGGAATAAACCGCCACCACTGGCCGCATCCCCTCCGCCGCCAACCCGGCCGCAAAGACCACCGCATGCTCCTCGCAAATTCCCACATCAAAAAAGCGCGCCGGATGGCGCGCCGCAAAAGCGTCGAGCCCGGTCCCGGAACACATCGCCGCCGTGATGGCCACCATCTGCGGATTCTGATCCGCCAACCGGGTCAGGCACTGGCCGAAGACTTGCGAGTAACCGGAGGCCGACTCCACCAGTTCCGCCTTGTCCACGTCAAATCGTCCCACCCCGTGCCAGCGCGACGGTTCCTGCTCGGCGGCCTTGTAGCCGCGCCCCTTCTGCGTGGCGACATGCAGCAGGATGGGCCGGTTGTAGCGCTTGGCGATGTTCAGCGCGTCGGCCATGGCCTGGTGATCATGTCCGTCAATCGGTCCGGTATAGCGGACGCCGAACTCCTCAAAGAGCGCATTCCGCAGGAAGAGGCTCTTGATGGCCTTCTCCAGGCGATGGTAGATGCCGCGCAGCGGCGTCATGTGCAGCCGTTGTGCCAGCCGCTCGATGGTCCCCTTCCAGCGGTTGTACTTGGGGTTGGTGAGCAGTTGCCCGAGATGGCGGGAGAGGGAGCCCACGTTACTCGCGATAGACATCTCGTTGTCGTTCAGCACAATAATCAGGCGCTTGGTGGTGCCTTCGATATTGTTTAGCGCTTCCAGGGAGATGCCATTGCCCATGGCCGCATCGCCGATCACGGCCACCACGTACTCGGAGCCGCCGCGGCAGTCACGCGCCGCCGCCATACCTAGCGCCGCCGAGAGGGCCGTCCCGGCATGCCCGCCGCCAAAGGCATCATAGGGGCTTTCGTCGCGGCGCGGGAAGCCGGAAAGTCCACCCGGTTGCCGGATGGTGGCGAAACGGTCGCGGCGGTCGGTCAGCAACTTCCACGTATAGGTCTGATGCCCCACATCCCAGATGATCTTGTCCGTGGCGGGGTCAAACACGCGCAGCAAAGCCATGGTCAGTTCGACGGTGCCCAGATTGGCCGCCAGGTGTCCGCCATTACGGCTAACCGTGGTGATAATGCGCGCGCGCACTTCTTGCGCCAACTGATCCAGCTCCGCAATGGACAGCGCGTGCAGTGCCGCAGGGTTTTCGATTTGATCCAGTATGCCCGACATGGTGTTCATGATAGCACGTTCCACGCCAATTGCGAGTCCAACGAGAGGGCCCGGGCGCATCCTTGTTTCATTACAGAGTTGCGTTCAGTAGGCCGGAACTCCGGTTCCGGCCATGGAATGGGCCGCAACCGGAGTTGCGGCCTACCACACTACAACGCAAAGCAAGGGGA
>CAIOST010000336.1 GCA_903861045.1 uncultured bacterium
ATCGACGAATTGTGGCAGGTAGGGCGGGGCCGCCGGACCCGCCGAGTGCCATAATGAGAATTGCCGACGGCTAGGGTTTGATCAAGGCGTCCTTCAGGGCCATGATCGCGCCCAGATAGGCGGCGTCCCAGCCCTGGATGTATTTGCGGATGCAGCGGCCATCCTCGCCGTGCAGGTTCTCCTGCGGCAAAAAGTCGCCGCCCTTTTCCACGGGCAGGTTCATCTGTTTGTGCCCCGCTGCATAGGCCGCATCCCATTTGGCGGCCGCCTGGGTCTCGCCCAGTACCCTGGCCAGCTTCGCCATCTCCTGCAGGCTGGCCAGGTACAGGCCGGTGAAATGCGGCCCGAACCTGCGGCCCGTGACGCCGTGCACATCCTTCCAGTCCGCCCAATACGACTGCTGCTCGGGCAGCGCGGACGGCACCACGCAGCGGCCCACCAGATAATCCATGGCCCACTGGCAGGCCGGCCAGATCTTCTTCACAAAGGCCGGGTCTGGATATTTCTGATAGTAGCGCGCCACTCGCAGCAAAAAGTATTCGTAACTGCTCAGGTAGCCGCCCCAAAGCGGGCGGCTACCTGAGAGTGATAGGCTGGTGCCAGATACCGACACCCGAGGCGAGGATCATGCGGTATTAGTCGTCGGCACGAAGGGCCTGCCGAGAAACACACGTTGTAGAGCATCCAGCGCGTTGACGCTGTTCTTCCGGGCGGTGGACACGTAGCTGCGGATACGGCAGAAGTTCTCAAGAGCCCGGAAGCTGCGGAAGGTGCCCGAGATCTTCTGCCGCAGCTTCATCATCCGAAGATCGCGCTCCGACTGGTTGTTATCGAAGGGCACCGCGCAGTCGCGCATGAAGGCGACCCTGGATGCCCATACTTCGCCTGCCAGTCGGCGCGAATGCGCCGGGCGATCAGAGCCAGCACATGACTTGCCAGATGCGGTACCTGCACCCAAGCTGGCATCTCGTGGGCTAGCAGGCCCTTGAACACACGCGCGTCATCAGAGCCCGGCGCGACAACGCTCACCCCCAGCGGGAGTAAGGCGCGTAACGCATCACAAATCGGTTCCTCCGGAGGCGCCACCGGGTCAATCTGCCGATTGCGATGTCTATTGGGTGCGGAAGGACCACGCCGCGCGGGTAGCCGGATATATCCGGCACGTTCCAATTTCAGCAGCAGCAGCGTGCGCGCCGCCATGTCCTTGGCCCGGCCCTGCGCGTTACGCCAGTTCCAGCACGCACACAGTTCCTGACTCAGACGCGTGCGGTTCCACTCGGGATGGGCGGCAAGCCAGTCGCGGATCAATCCAATATCGGCCTCCCCGACTTTTCGCCCTTGCATGACCATGACATCTGCCATGCCGGAATAGTACAACAACCACGCCCGTTGAGTGCAGCCCGAAAAACCACGATTTTTGCTGGCGTTTAGGGGGGAGTGAGATTACGCAACGTGCTGATGAGTCAGGCTGGAACCAACAACGTAACTACTCAGGCACCCGCCCGCACCGGGCGGGCACCTGAGTAGTTACACTGGCGTTAATGGCGTCATAGTAGGCTTGTTGCGAGGCGTGGACCATGTTTTCGACCGGTAGGAACTGGAAGACGGGATTCCACGTGCCGAGGATGAGCGACTGCCAGAGCCGCCCCGTGCGTCCGTTACCGTCGGCGAAAGGATGGATGAATTCGAACTCGTAGTGGAAGACACAGCTTTTGACGAGCAGGTGGTCGGGGGCTTTTTTGAGCCAGCCGAACAGGTTGTTGATCAACGACGGGACGCGGACGGCGGGGGGAGCCATGTGAATGACGCGCTTGCCATCCGTGACGCCGACGCCGGAGCGGCGGAAATGTCCGGGGGTTTCCTCCAGCGCGGTCATGGCGACGAGGGCGTTGTCGGCGACGCGCTTGCCGCCTGCGCGGTCGCGGAGCAGACCGTTCTTTTCGGCGAATCGCAGAAAGACGGCGGCGGCGATCCGTACACATCCGACCCGGTTCTCCAGGCAGGCTCAGCCGAGTCCGCCCGTACATCAGCATGCCCTTCCCGATCAGAAAACAGCCCCATCCTACGTCTTTCGAGGCCTAGCGGCAACGGCCAATATCAATGAATCCGCCATAGCTGTTGATTGTGGATGATTTTGACATTGTTCCATGCTTCTGCTAAAACTTTTACCATCGCTACGGTAGATTGGTTCCGGTATGTTTTCGTTCCGTGTGGGTCGAGACCGACTGGGGTGTGCCGAAAAATCGATGTCTTATCAATAAAAGGAGAATAACGTGAACTGCTTCACACTCAAGGCTACGTGCCTCTCGGTGCTCTGCGCTTGCTTGGTCGGTCAGGCTGCGGCGCAGGGTTACGAGTATGTAACCGAAGGTCCGATTACATTTGTTTTTACTGTGACGACAATGAATGAGACGGGTGCGCCAAAGGAAACTGGGAATGATGACAAAGAAACCTTGTCAGTAACCAGGACAACGAGAACGAGCAAGATTACCAACAAAGAGATCCTCGCCGATTTGGGGTATGCATCTTATAAGAATGCGAAATTGATGGTACGCATGGAGGACGTAGAAACGTATTATTTCTTCGTTCGTTATTCCGCAGGCGCCGAGACGATCGATGACGATGTCAGCATGGAAGCGGGCATTTATGGGATGGTTAATGTCGGGCTAGCCTATAAGCGCGCATGGGACACAAACAAGGGCACTTCGTCTGAGCAGACCAGCGTTACTGGCTTAACGATGATCGACATAAACTATTCCTCTGACAACTTGTCATTGGAGCTGGTAGGAAGCGCGGCGTATTCCTACACGGAACTGCTGAGCAACAGCGAAACCAAAGGCAACACCGAAAGTAAATCTCTTACCGTGAATGCGACTGTCTCAGGCTACGAAAGCGAGCAAAGTTTTATCAAGGGAACCGTTACCTTCACGGCAAAGACCGTGAAGAAGGCCCTATAATTCCATTGTAACTTCAGCCACAACCACTTCCGACGTGTAAGTCATAGCGACTGCGTGCGGTGTCCCACCACTGCACTGTGCGCGACCTTGGTCGCGCTTTACCGAGCGGGGCTTGCCACGCCCGCCGTGTGCCGTCATCCTGCCTGCCGCCCGGTTCCCCGTTAGCGTCGGCTGCGCCGCCTAAGAACCGGGGGCGGGTGGAGATCGTGCGGCAGAAAGCCCATCGGGGCGGTAAGGTCGTGACAGTCCTGACCGGGTTTGTCGGCATCAGCCCGGCGGAAAAGGAAGAACTAGCCCGCACGCTGCAGAAAGTCTGCGGCACCGGTGGCACGTGCAAAGAAGGGCGTATTGAGCTGCAAGGCGATCAACGCGAAGAAGCCGCCCGCCGCCTACCGCGCGAACTCCTGGGCCAGGCGGGTGGCGATCTCCGACCACTCCCGAAGACGGCGGGGGTCGTGGCGCACGGTGGTGATATCCTTCAGGATCAGTTCCACATGGCAGCCGCGGGTCTTGGTCAGCACGTCGCGCAGCGCGGCTTCCACCTCGGCGGGGTTCCAGCGTTCCGTTGCCAGCATGGCCGGGTTGGCCTTGTAGCTGAAGACATAATCGCCCTGCACGGCTGCCGCCGCCTCGGCCACATTGATCCACGGGCTCATGGAGATGGCGCGCAGGTTCGGCACGTTTTTTAGGATCCCCAGCTTGCGGTGCAGCGGCTCGCAGCAGCCGTAGTAGTTGAGGCCGAAGTTTCGCAGCCATTCGATCTCGTAGCGCAGGCAGAACTCTTCGTGCATATCCGGCGACACCTCGCTGAAGATCTGCCCGGTGGAGCACCCCCACTGGTGGCACGGCTTCACCACCGCCGGGCGGCTGGTCGCATCGGGCAGATCCGCGCAGACCGCCAAACCGCCTGAGCCGCGGTTGTAGTTGCCATTGCCGACATCCAGCAAGCCCAGCGCTTCCTGCTGGCGTAGCACGTGCAGGAGCGCGTCCGTGAAGCGCCGCAGCAGGAGGTGCACCAGCTCCGGCCGATCCACCATGTCCGTGTACAGTTGTTCAATGCCATACCAGTGGATCATCTGGTCCCAGGGCGCACACCACTCGTGCGTAATCCCGCGCTTGCGCACCGCCAGCAGGCCGTCGAACAGCTCGCAGGCGAACTGGTAGTCGTCCTCGGTCTTCGTCCAGTCCACCCAGACCTCGGGCGGACGCAACGCCGCCACGTCCTTCTCCGAGTGGATCACTGGCTCAAAGCCCACGTCATGCCCGCCTTCGGCCACACGATGCTGCTCCTGGATGCCATAGTCGGCATAGGAGCTTTGCGGGCCGCAGACGTACGGAACATACCAGACCGGCTCCACCAGCATGTCGCCTGGCATGTGCCGCCATTGATAGAGCTCCTGGCGCAGGCAGGTTTCGATCCACTGTAGCCGGGGGGCCTGGCACCGGAGTGTCAGTTCCTCTTCCTCGCCCAGTTCATGCCAGGGCGTCTGACACGCTTGGATCTGGACCATGGGGCGCCGCGCCTGCCTGGCATTTAGGGCGCCCCAGAGCTGGAAGCGCTCCTGCTGTACTGGCAGTTGCGCAATCTCCGCCTTCTGCGCCGCCAAACCCCGCACAATCTCCCGGTCCGCTGTCGGTACACGTGCCATGACTGCCTCCGCTTGTGGTTTATTGACCGCCCATTCATTCCTCGGCCTGCCAGTGCCTTTCAATATGCTACCTATCCGCTGAAATTGCCATTGCCGGGTTTGGCCGATTCATGTATTTTTTTGCTCATGAAGCGTATGGACACCACGGTCTGTGAGCCGGCGACACCGGTGGTTGCGTCGGCCGACTTTTTCCTCGATCTGACGCCGCGGCTGGTGATGGCGGCGCGGAGTGAGCTCGATTCCTCGTGGCGGGCCCTGCCGTCGCAGGATCCGTTTAACCGGATCTACTTCATTGAAGACGGCGCAGGACGCGTGAGACTGGCGGGACGGGAGCTGGTGCTGCGTCCCGGGCAGCTCTATTTCCTCCCGGCGCACACGCCGCTGGGCTATCAGACCGAGCGCCGCGTGGTGATCCAGTGGGTTCACTGCTGTCTGGGGCCGGCCAGTGGCCTAGAGCTGGGCGCCTTCCTCCCGTGCCGCCAGGAGAGCACGCCCGCGCACCCCGCGCAGATCCAAGCGTGCTTCACCCGCCTGATCGAACTATATGCTTTGGGCGCCACTACCGGCGGGAGCTGGGCGGAGGCCCTGGAGATCCGCGGCCTGCTGTTTCAGCTCTTGGCGGCCTGTGCCGCGCCCAGAGGCGAGCTCCAGCCGCATCGGCTCACCCTGACGCAGTTTCAGCGCTTTCTGCCGGTGCTGGAAAGGATCGAACGGGTTCTGGAGCCGCCGCCAACGTTGCCGGAGCTGGCGCGGCTGGCGCACCTGACTCCGGCCGCCTGCTCCCGCCGTTTTGCGGCCCTTTTCGGTCTGCCGCCCATCCAGTATCAGCTGGGCCGGCGCATCGCCACGGCGCGCCAGTTGCTGCGTGCTTCAGATGTAAAGATTGAGGAGGTCGCCCGCCGCCTGGGGTTCAGTGACGCTTTTCATTTCTCTAAAACCTTCAAGCGCCTCACGGGTCTGCCGCCTCGGCTCTTTCGCCAGTGCCCGCCGCTCCCCTTGCCGTAGACGGTGGTCCGCTACGGCGTTTGCTTGGGCCGCGTGCCGTTTGTTCCCACGTGGTTCGGTCCTATCACGCCTGCGAAGGGCTGGCCATGCAGGCCATTTCTTTCACTTTTCCTCAAGCACCAGCACGTCACGCGCCGCCAACTTGCCGCGTACCGGTGCCCGCTTGCCTGTCAGCAGATTCTGTCCACGAGGCAACTTTGACAAAACGGCCACCGTGTCGCGGTGATTGATAAAAAACCATACGCGCCGCGCCCCCGCCTGCCGCTGCACCACCTCCACCCCCTCCGGACAGGATGGCCATTGCGGTTTGAGGCGTGCCTGTTTCACCAGTACTGGCAAGAGCAGCTTCGTCAGCTCGGGCGTCAAGTAACTGCCCACGTAAACTACCGCGCCCTTGCCAACCCGCCGAAAAGAAACCGCCGCCTGGCCTTTCACATGGCGGCTCGCCCACTTGGCCAAAGGCAACGTGCCTTTATCCAGCCGCAACCCTTCATACCAATGCTGCGTCGTGACCCCTTGGCCGCCGACCTTGATCACCAACGGACGCAACCCCGGCAGGTTCTGCCGGCCGTATTCCTCTACCGTGACCCCCGCCAGTTCACGCAGACAACCTGGCACGGTCTCCGGCACCACGTTATTGTCAAGATTGCGGCTGGCGGTTCTAGCCCCCACCACCAACACGCCCCCTTCGCGGACATACCGCTCCAAGGCGGGGACCCAGGCGGGGTCGAACATTTCCCAATGCGGCACCACATACAATTTCACGCCGGCCAGGTCATCGGCCGGATGCACCAACCCCACCGCATACCCGCGCTCATAGAACGCCTGATGCACACTGGCGGTAACGTCATCGGCCCCGGGCAAACCGAATGACAACGTCTGATGTGCCGCGTTGACGGCCGCATCGGCCGCCGCGATGCCCACCTCCACCGCCACGTGCGTGCCAAGGATCGCCGGCCCGATCCGCTTCATCTCCATCCCGACACGTTGTACCTCGTCGAAGCGGCGGCGCGGCCTATCGTCATGATCCAGGATTCCGCACCAGTATTCCTCAGCCCCAAAGCGGCAACTTCGCCACCGGAAATAGAGCAGGGCATCCGCACCACGGGCCACGGCGGCATAGGTCATCTTCCGCAACTCGCCCGGTTCGGGATGGTCTTGGAAGAAGGACGCTTGCCCACCCGGACCAGACTGCATCTCCGGAATGATGAAATTGCCGGTCCACGCCCGTGCCCGGTCCAGGCAGAACGCGTGCCGGGCGGGGCGTTCCACCGGATCGTAACAGAACATCGGATAGGAATCGTACCCGAGCACGTTGAGATCCTCCGAAAACGCCCCCCGATAGTCGATATGGCTGAATAGCCCATTGTGCGTGAGCCACCATTGCGGATTCGCCGTCCGCAGGATCTCCACCTGATCGTGCTGGAACCGGGTCACCGCGTCGGACAGATAGCGGTGGTAGTCGAGTTCATGGGCAGGATTCGTAAACGTTGGTTTGCCCGGCCGCGGTGTCGCGATCTCCTCAAAGGAGGCATAGGTCAACGACCAGAAGATGGTGCCCCAGGCCTGGTTCAACGCCCCAATGTCTCCCTTGAACTTTCCGCGCAGAAACTCCTGAAACCCCCGCTGGCAAGACGGACAGTGGCACTCCGAGAAATGGCAGTGGAATTCGTTGTCGGTTTGCCAACCGACCACATGGCGATTCCCGCGAAAGTGATCCGCCATCGCCTGTGTGATCCGCCGCGAATGCTTACGGAAGACCGGACTGGCATGACAGCACTGCTGCCGTGAACCATGGGCCAGCGCCACGCCATCCGCGTTCACGCGCAGGGTGTCAGGGTGTTGCCGCGTCAACCACCGCGGCGGCGCGGCGGTCGGTGTGCAAAGCAGGGTCTTGATCCCCTTCTCGCCCAGACGAGCAATCGTGTCGTCAAAAAGCGTAAAATCGAAGGTCCCTTCGACCGGCTCCATCAAGGCCCAGGCGAACTCCGCCATACGAACCATATTGAACCCGGCCGCCGCCATCCGTTCCGGATCCCGGCAGCGCGTCGCCTCATTCCAATGCTCGGGATAATAGGCCGCCCCAAACCAGAACCGGTCAAAATCCGCCGGCCGCTTGTGCCCCAGTTTCTGTCGGCCCGCCGTCCCTGCATTCGTTACCTTATTCATGACATCCTTTCCGCACCCGTGCTAGATCACCATCAACCCGTTTTGATGACAATGCTCCACAATGGCCTTTACCCACGGCTTGTAGTGTTCCCTCCAGAACCCGGTCCGGCTCCCGATGGCTCAGCGCCGTCTTCATCCGTGCGAGTTTGCGCAGGGTGTTCTCCTTGCGCTTCGTCCCCGCCTCCCGCCTGCCCGTCGCTTCAAACATGCCCATGATTATGCACTCCGCAGCGATGGTTGTCGTGCTCCTATGCTTGCCAATCCAACCATTGATACAGAGCTGGATAATATATCCCGCTTGCCCGCTTCGTCTATGTCCGTTACGATAAAATCTCTGTCGGATGGTGGAAACCGCCCCTGCCGGAGAACATGGAACGGGTGCGGCGGGTGATCGAGGAGCGTTTCGGCAAAGCGCTGCCGAACTCCGGCCTGGCCCGGGTGGCCGGGCGCAGCGTGGCCGGATTCGAGCGCGCGTTCAAGCGCCACATCGGCACGACCCCCGCCCGGTATTTCACCGAACTGCGGGTACGCGAAGCGGCGCATCTGCTGTCACAGACCGACCAGAGACGTGATGACATCGCAGCGCAGACCGGCTTCCCCAATCGCGCCTACTTCAGCCGGGTAGTCAAGCACGTCACGGCCGAATCGCCCGCCAGCTTCCGGCGGAAACATCGGAAAAGCTCGCAGCGTCAAGGTAGGGCTATCGTCAATTGCCTCATTCCGTCTCCTACCGCCGCATGATCACAGGGTTGCGTTCAGTGGGCCGGAACTCCGGTTCCGGCCTAGGAAGGGGCCTTGGAAAGGGCCGCAATCGGAGTTGCGGCCTACGACATCACACCGCCAGATCAGGGGAACTGGGATGCACCCGTTTCGGTGGACTACTGCGACGACGATTACGCGGCACGATTGTTCTGCTCTCCGCGTAAACTTATTCCGTCTGCCAGTCCGCACTTGATTGGTACTCCGGTGTGGTGGTGGACAACGCCAGCGCGTCGATCCTGCCCGCGGCCCGGGGCGGGCCGGGGCTGCTGGCGCCGGCTGGCGCTATTTTGGCACAGGGGGTGTGGCAGAAAGTCACGGTAAGTCGGGCTTTGCGGCTCCGCGCCACCTGCCGCCAGCCCCCGTTCCGACCACCGCCGCCTGCGCATACCGCGCCTGTGCGCTTATTTCTTTGCCATAGAGGGCACAGAGACCCGTTAGGCACGGGCGCATCACTGTTCCCCTGGCTTTGCGGTGTAGCGTTGTAGACCGCAACTCCGGTTGCGGCCCATTCCATGGCCGGAACCGGAGTTCCGGCCTACTGAACGCAACTCTGTAATGAACAAGGATGCGCCCGTTAGGCACAGCTCTTGCTAAAAGGGGTGGAGCTTTAGGGGCGCAACGGGTATGATTATGGTTTGATTTAATTAAGGAAAGGCCTTCGCACTATGCCCACTCCGGCCGATGCTGCCGTTGTCACCCTTCTGCGCAAGACAGGGCTGTTGACTGATGCCCAGATTGAGCAGGCTCTGGCGACCGACCGTTCAGATGGCACCGGCCTGGTTGCCGTGATCGTGCGCCTTGGCCTGGCACGGGAAGAGGAACTCCTCCAGAAACTGGCACCCACGCTGGGGATGACCTATACCGCACTGGAGAAGGCCGAACCCGAGGCCGAAGCCGTGCAGAAGCTGGCGGCCCGTGCCGTCTACCAGTACCACGTCATGCCCATCCGGCTGGCCGGCGGCGTCCTGACCGTGGCAGCCTCCGACCCGTTCAACGTCGCCATGACCGATGGCCTGCGCCTGGCGGCCGGCGGCCCGGTGCGCATCACGCTCAGCACCGCCGCAGCCATCGAAAAGGCCTCGCGCAAGCATTACGGCGTGGGCGCGGAAACCGTCGAGCGCATGATCGAGGACGGCCGCTACGAGCTCGACACTACCGAGGCCACCATCTCCAAGCTGGACCTGAACGACATGGGGCAGGAAGCCTCGATTGTCCGCTTCGTGAACCAGATCATCGCGGAGGCCGACCGCCAGGGCGCTACGGATATCCACTTCGAGCCCATGGAAGAGGAGCTGCGCATCCGCTACCGCATTGACGGCGTGCTGCACAAGGTAGACGTGCCGCTGCAGCTCAACCGCCTCAAGGCCGCCATCCTCTCGCGCCTCAAGGTCATGGCTAACCTCGACATCGCCGAAAAGCGCATGCCGCTGGACGGCCGCATCGGCATCCGGCTCGGTGGACAGGACATTGACATCCGTGTTTCGACCATGCCCACGGTCTACGGCGAGAGCATTAGCCTGCGTCTGCTGCAGAAGAGCGATAATTTTGTGCGCCTGAAGGACCTGGGGATGGCGACGCGTGAACATCACTTGATCGAGAAGATCATCCACCGCCCCAATGGCATCTGCCTGGTCACCGGCCCCACCGGCTCCGGCAAAACCACCTCGCTCTACGCCTTCCTGCACGAAATCAACACCATGGATGTGCGCATCCTGACGGTGGAAGACCCGATCGAATACGAAATGGGCGGCATCAACCAGGTGCTGGTGCGCCAGGATATCGGGCTGACCTTTGCACGCGTGCTGCGCTCGTTCCTGCGCCAGGACCCGGACATCATCATGGTGGGTGAAATTCGCGATGCCGAAACCGCCGAAATTGCCATCAACGCCTCGCTGACCGGTCACTTGGTCTTCAGCACGCTGCACACCAACGACGCGGCCGGCGCTTTTGCGCGTCTGATTGACATGGGGGTGGAACCATTCCTGGTGGCCTCGGCCGTGGCCGCGGTGATGGCGCAGCGCCTGGTGCGCCGCCTCTGCCCGCACTGCCGGCGCACCGAAGCACTCGATATGACCCTGTGGAACAATGCGGTCCCGCCCCCTTCGTATCAGGTATATGCGGCGGTGGGGTGCGAAAAGTGCACCCAGACCGGCTATCGTGGCCGGCGCGGCATTTTTGAGCTGCTTAACATGCACGACGCGGTCGAATCGCTCGTCATCAACCGGCGCTCCGCCAATGAAATCAAGGCTGCCGCCGTGGCGTCCGGCATGCGGACCTTGCGCGATGATGGCTGGGACAAGATCTTTGCCGGCACCACCACGGTCGAAGAAGTGATGCTCGCCACGGAAGACAATGAGTAATTTCAACTACAAAGCCCGCGCCAAGGACGGCCGGCGCATCGAGGGGCAGCTTGACGCCGCCGACCGCCGCACCGCGCTGTTGGCGATCGAGCGCATGGGGCACATGCCGTTGTCGGTCACCGAAGCCGGCGGCCGTGGCAAGGCGGGCGCCAAGACCGCGGCCGGTGCGCGCCATTCCTGGTGGAAGATGGAAGATCGCGACCGCATGAAGGCGCGCGAGGTGCTGCTATTTACTGCTGAGCTTAGTGACCTGCTGGCGGCCGGCATGACCTTGGGCTCCGCGCTGAACTGCCTTGCCGGACACGGCGGTGGCCAGACCCCGGCGGCCCGCACCGCCTCTGACCTGCGCGACCGCATCGTGCGCGGCGAAGCGCTCTCGGATGCGCTGGCCGCCCACCCCAAGAGCTTCCCGGAACTCTACGCCAACATGATCCGCGCCGGTGAAGCCAGCGGCGCCCTCGCCTCCGTGCTCTCGCGCCTGGTGATTCATTACGAGCGCATCCTCGATATGCGCGAACGGATCTTCATGGCGCTGACCTACCCGGCCATTGTGATGGTGCTGGGGGTGATCACGGTCGTCATTGCCATGGTCAAGATCGTGCCGCAGTTCAAGAAGGTCTTTGACGGCATGCACATGGCGCTGCCGCTCCCCACGCGGATCCTGCTGGCCGTCAGCCATTTTCTCACGTACTACGGCATCTTCCTGTTGATCGGCCTGGTGCTATGTTCCATCTTTTTCCTGCGCTACATCAAAACGCCGTTCGGTCGGCGCTGGTGGGACGGCGTGAAGTTGCGCGTGCCGCTGATCAAGGGGATCATCGCCACGGGCGTCTACGCCAACTTCGCCCGCACTTTGCAAACCTTGATGGCCAACGGCGTCCCGGTACTGCAGGCGCTCAAGATCACCGAGCAGACCGCGGGGAATGCTGTGATCAGCGAAGAGTTGCGCCGCGCCCGCGAGCGCGTGACCGACGGTACCACCATCTCCGGGCCGCTGGCCGCCGGCAAGGTCTTTCCGCCCATGATGACCGACATGATGGCCATCGGCGAACAGACCGGCGACATGGCCGGCGCGCTCGATCATATCGGCCGCCGCTATGAGAACGAATTGGACCGCAACATCAAAATCTTCACCACCGCCCTCGAACCGATCCTGATCGTGATGGTGGCGTTGGTAGTAGGCTTTGTCGCTATCAGTATCCTCACCGCCGTGTTCAAGGCCACTAGCGGGCTGGGGATCAAGTAGGGGAAAGGATTCAGGATTCAGAATTCAGGATTCAGGATTCAGAATTCAAAATGAAGTAGCGATCATCAATGATAGGCAGGATGAGAACGTCAACGACAAGGGACAGGACATTCTGAATTCTGAATTCTGAATCCTGAATCCTTGCACAGGAAAAAGGAGCACGATTATGTGTCTGGATAAGCAACCGAAACACCCCTCCCAGGCTGGTTTCACGCTGGTGGAACTGCTGTTGGTGGTGACCATCCTCGGCATTCTAGCCGCCGTGGTGGTGGTGAACTTCACGGGTAAAGGTGATGAGGCGCGCAAGCAGGCCACGCGCACCTCCATCGCGGCCATCAGCACCGCCATCTCTACCTTCGACGCCACCAAGAGCCGTCTGCCGGATTCGATGGACGAACTATGCGCCGAGAGCGGTGACAGCGCGGCCCTGCTGGACAAAGCCAACCTCAACGACTCTTGGGGCAAGCCGTTCCAGTACAAGAAAATCAGCAAGTTCAAGTACGAAGTCCGCTCCGCCGGCCCGGATGGCAACATGGGGAGCGAGGATGATTTGACGAACTGAGGCGCGTGTAGAGGAAGAGGTCAGAGACCAGAGATCAGAGATCAGAGGGTCAGAGGGTCAGAACGCAGAGGGCGAAATAAACCCGAACTCGGCCGACTGATACCTCAAAGGATCATAAACGCGACAAACTGCAATATTCCATGTTTGATCCCTGGTCGCTTCCCTTTTAATTCTTCCCGCTGATCTCTGTCCTTTGTCCTCTGACTTCTGACTTCTGACCTCTGACCTCTGACCTCTGACTTCTGACCTCTGATCTCTGACCTCTTCCCCGCCATGTGCTCCTTCCCACATAAGTCCCTGCACCGTCGCCTACGCGCGGCGTTTACGCTGATTGAGCTGTTGCTGGTGATTGCCATCATCGGCGTGCTGGCGGCCGTTTTGATCCCGCAGTTCAGTGCGGGGAGCAGCGGCGTGCAGGTGCGTACGGCGGCCATGGCTTACATGCAATCCGCCCGCTACGCCCGGACCATGGCATTGCTCTACCAAATGGAAACCGTGATCGCCTGCGAGGCTGGCGGTGTCATTCGCGTGCAGGCCGGCGATGCGCGTGGCGAAGCACAGGGACCCTATATCGCCCCACCGGAGCCGGGCGTCACGGCAGAGGGGGGCGACACCGCACGGCTCTTCTCCAAGCCAGGGCAACCCGCAGGCGCTGCCGCCACCAAGGCGCCCGCCGCCGCGACGCGCCTCCTCGCCATTGCGCAGCCCGGCGCGGGCGCGGTAGCCCAGCCCGAGACTGAGGCGGCGGCCACCGCCGAGGAACTCGCCGCCGAGGGTGATGCGGCGGAGGCCATCCGCGCGGAGCATACCTTCGAGAACGTGCATTTCACGTTTCTGGAGTTTACCGACGAAAAGCCGGAGGACGCGGCCCGCGATTCCATGGTGAGTTCCGAGTCGTTCCGCATCAACTACCGCAGCAACGGCACCTGCCGCCCCTACCGGGTACGCGTGTCCGACAATACCGGCACCGAACTCTTCCTGAGCGTGGATATGCTGGGGCTGGCCGTAGTCGAGGGGGATGAGCGCGAATGAGCACGACAGCGCATACTGCCCCCTGTATTCGGGATGAAAGCGCATTGGACCAAGGGTTCAGGGTTCAGCAGGTATGCCCTGAGCTTGCCGAAGGGGGTTCAGGGGGAAACTCCCGGGACCAAGGGTTCAGGGTTCAGCAGGTATGCCCTGAGCTTGCCGAAGGGGGTTCAGGCGTCAGCAACCAAGAACCAGGAACCAAGAACCAGGAACTCGACACCCCTGCCGCCCCGGCGGGTCCGGCGGCCCCGGCCTACCACCTCCCTCTTCGTGCCCTTCGTGCTCTTCGTGGTGGAAACTCCCGGGAGCAAGGGTTCAGGGTTCAGGGTTCAGGCGTCAGCAACCAAGAACCAGGAACCAAGAACCAGGAACTCGACACCCCAGCCACCCCGGTGGGTCCGGCGGCCCCGCCCTACCACCTACCACCTGCCCATAGTTCCGCCCCCCGGCGGGCTTGCCCCGCCGGCAGGCGAGATCCGCGCAGCAAAGCACCGGGCGAGGCAGATACGAAGAGCGCGAGGCATGGCCTCCCGACGCCACCTCGCTCCTGCCAGTGGCTGCAGGAACCACCGGCCTTGGCGGCCACCAATCTATCTCACCGGCGGGGCAAGCCCGCCGGGGTCGCGCACCCCCGTCCGCTCGCCCTCCCTCTTCGTGTCCTTCGTGTCCTTCGTGGTGGAAGCTCTCCCTGTCGCGCCCCCGCCGCTCCGGCGGGTCCGGCGGCCCCGCCCTACCACCTACCACCTACCACCTACCACCTCCCTCTTCGTGCTCTTCGAGTCCTTCGTGGTGGAAACTCCCGGGAGCAAGGGTTCAGGGTTCAGGGTTCAGGCGTCAGCAACCAAGAACCAGGAACCAAGAACCAGGAACTCGACCCCCCTGCCACCCAGGCGGGTCCGGCGGCCCCGCCCTACCTGCCTGTCGGCGCTACTGCCACCTGTCGCCTACCACCTAACACCTACCACCTACCACCTCCCACCTCCCGCCGTCGCGCCGGCTTCACGTTGATCGAGGTGCTCCTGGCATCGCTCATCCTCGGGATCGGCTTGACGGTATTACTCACCAGTCTCTCGGCCTGCCTGCGTACCATGCGCATGGTGCGCGACTACGAGAAGGTGCAATGGACGCTCGGGTTGGGGGAGTTGGCCTATCCGGAGCCCATGACCACTTCCACCGACGTGAAGGAGGACTACACGGTGGAGCCGGACACCTCGCTCTGCGAAGGGTTCACCTTCGAACGGGTGGTGGACGACAAGGATCCGGTGGAGCTGGGTAAGCCGGAGAAGCAGGAAAAGCTCTACATTGTCCGGACCCGGGTGCGCTGGGGCGAGGGGATGGAGAAAGATCAATCGTGCGAAGAACTCGTACGCTATGTCTGGGAGCGGGATAAGTGAAAGACGCGCAACTGATGGATCGTCGGGGTGTGGCGCGGCCGCGTAGCGCCTGCCCCCCGCCGCATCGTCGGCCTGCGGCGGGCATGACGCTGGTGGAGCTGATTCTGGCCGTCGGCTTGATGGCGCTGGTCACCACGACGGCCTTTTTGGCGTATCAGGCGGCCGTGCGCGCCTGGCGCTCCGGCATGGAGCTCTCGAATAGCATCCACCAGGGCGACTACATCATGGAACAACTAGTCATGGGTTTGCGCTCGGCCTACTGGCGCGCAGCACCGGGCTATGGCTTCATGCTGAGCGACGACGGCGACAGCGCCAGCGCGCGCGACACCATCCGCTGGACCAAGCTCGGCTCGTCTTTGATCGGCTCCGACTCCCCCTATGCCGGCATGCCGCACGCGGTGGAGGTCACGGTGCAGGATATGACCGATGCCCGCGGCAAGCAGCAGACCGGGCTGGCGGTGCGCTCCTGGCGCCTCGACCTGCAGCAGGCGGATTTTGAGAGCGAGAAGGTCCCCACCGTCATGCTCTCCACGCGGGTACTGGGGTTTAACTGCCGCACCCTTGATCCAGGCGAGCAGAACTCACGGATCGAGAATGAAAAGCCGGAGTTAAAGTGGGGCGATGACTGGGTAAAGTCCAATACTTTGCCGGCGGCCGTGGAGATCACCTTGTTCCTGCCCCCCATAGAAGAAGGTAAGGATCCGCTAGAGATGAAGCGCATCGTGCGCCTCCCCATGGCCGCCCAGTCGGCGGGAAGGTAGCCGGAGCGCAGGTGGTAGGTGCTAGGTGGTAGGTGCTAGGTGGTAGGTGTTAGGTGATAGGTGCTAGGTGTTAGGTGACAGGTGTTAGGTGGTAGGTGACAGGTGTTAGGTGACATGAAGACAAGCGCAAAACGGAACGACAAGGGAGCGGGGCGAAGCCGTCTAGCTCCTGCCCTTAGTTCCGCCCCCCGGCGGGCTGGCCACGCCGGCGTCGCGCTTATACTCCATTCGTGCCTCTGTAGGGAAAACGCCTTAGACCAAATGTTCCGACGTCAGCAACCAAGAACCAGGAACCAGGAACTCGACCCCCCTGCCACCCCGGCGGGTCCGGCGGCCCCGCCCTACCACCTAACACCTAACACCTGCCACCTTCCTCTTCTTGGTGGCAGCTCTTCCCATAGCATTCCGCCCTACCACCTACCACCTGCCCTTAGTTCGGCCCCCCGGCGGGCTTGCCCCGCCGGCAGGCGAGATCCGCGCAGCAAAGCACCGGGCGAGGCAGATACGAAGAGCGCGAGGCATTGCCTCCCGACGCCACCTCGCTCCTGCCAGTGGCTGCGG
>CAIOST010000337.1 GCA_903861045.1 uncultured bacterium
AGCCCAAAGCCACGCCGCCCGCGGCCCGGGGCGGGCCGGGGCTACTGCGCGGTCCTCGCGCGCCCTCGCACCCAGCGCATAAGGCGTGTACCAGCCCAGCACCACGCTGCCCTCGGCCCGGGGCGGGCCGGGGCTACTGGCTTGGCGATTTATGAGCCTTTTGTTGCCAAACCAACCGCTTTTAGCCGCCGAACCGGTCACGTGTGACCGGCGGCGGGTCCGGCGGCCCCGCCCTACCGGACAGCAGATTCCCCGAACCCTGAAACCTGAAACCTAAACAGAACCCTGGCCCCTTTTATGCCACCCCGCGCGTGCGCCGTCCTACGCCCCCGGCGCCGGCACAGCGCGGGCGGCCTCGAGCCACTGCCGGCCACTGGCCACATCTTCCACGGCCGCGGAGTTGAAGATAAAGCGCGTACCAGCCGGCGCCTTGCGCAGCATCACTGCCACATCCGGCACCGCTACCCAGCCCGGCACCATGACCGGCCCCGCAGGTCCACCAAGCACCTCCAGGGCATTGTCCTGCTCCCACCCCACCCCGGTCGGCACACGGTTGAAGGCGTAGAAGTTCGGAATGCGACGGAACAGGGAGAACTGGTGCTGGGCGTTGGCACAGCAGTGCATCCCCAGCCCACCAAATGCCTGCGAGAGCGCCACCAGTTCCGGCAGGCAGAACTCCTCGAACATCTCCGGGCTCATGATGCCGCATTCGTCGTTGGAAACCCACGGACCACAGGACGCGGGGGTCCAGGTCGACGGGCAATGCCCGAACGTGGTGTTCGGAAAATTGCGGCGGTAGGCTGCAATGAAGTCGCGCACCAAACGGCCGCACTTCCCGGCCAGGCGCTTCACCGCGTCCGGTTGCTCGATCATCGAGCAGAGCAGGTCGGTCTTGTCCCAGAGAATGCAGGCCGTATCAAAGCCGGTCTGCATATCCGGCGGGCCCAAGGTGACGCCCGGCCCGAGTTCGCGCCGCAGAGCGTCGGCCAACTCCAGCACGCGCATCAGCGGGCGGCAGTTCTCAAGCTTCGGCTCCGGCAGGGCGTCGGCATCCGCCGGCGTGGCCACGCAGGGCTCCGCGTACGGGTTGTTATCCGGATAGAAGTGCGGCGTGGCGCCAAAACAAACCGCATAAATGTGCGTGCCCGTCAGAATCCGCACAAAGGGGACGGCATCATCGCCGACGGCCTCCGACAACGCCACCCAGCGCTGGTAGTCCGCCACAAAGGCCGGCACAAAGTCAGCCACCGGTTTCTCGGACGTCGTATAGTCGCCGAGCGTATAGATCGGTTGCATGGGCGCCTGCACCACGAAGGCATGCCGCGTGAACGGGGCGCGTGAGAAGAGTTCCTGATGCAGCGCTTGCGCGCGTAGAAGACGTTCCGACATGACTACTCCTTGGTAACGACTCAGGAGGGAAGGGTTCAGGGTTCAGGGATGAACTTCTATAGGTGCGATGCCCGACTTAATGCTGAATATCAGACGGACAGGGATCGTACGGCGGGTGGGCCGACTGCGCCACGCGCATGCCGCCCGTGAGGTAGAGCTGCGGCTCGTCGCGGCAGACAAACTTCAGAACCGTGCAGACCGGATCCGGCGCCGCCTCCGGGAGGTCATACACGACCACTTTGTCGCCCTGCTGCGTGAACTTCACCGGCTGACCGGAGTGCAGCAGGGTCACCTGCTCCACCTGCGTATTCCAGCCGGCCACCACGAGCCGCGGTCCCGGCCAGTAGCGTACCAGATGGTAGAGATTCTTCCCCTTGCGGGTGAACGAGGCGGTAAACGTCCCTTGGTGCGACCACTCACTGCTCGGCGTCTTGCGCTCCGTGAGCCCCCAGGTGAAGAGGTCCGTATCGCGCACGGCCTCGCCGTTCCGCTCCAGCCAGCGACCGACCCGTTCCAAAATCTCCACAGAGGGCTCCGGGATGGAACCATCGCCGCGCGGGCCGATGTTCAAGAGCAGGTTGCCGCACGAGGCCGCCGCCGCGCCGAGCATGCTGACCACCTCATCGGGCGTCTTCCAGTGGTTGTCGCCGCGGTGATAACCCCAATGGTCGTTAAACGTCATGCACCCTTCCCACGGTCGCCAGGGCGTGGGGGCGGACATGTGGCCTTCCGGCGTACCGAAGTCGCCCGGGAGCGCATTGCGGCCGTTGAAGAGGATCTGCGGCTGGATCTCGCGGATCATGGCGTTCATCTTCTCTGACTGCCAGCCGTTGGCGTGGAACGGCCACCAGCCGTCGTACCACAGGATGTCCATCGGGTTGAATCGCGTGACCAGCTCCTTCAGGCGGGCAAAGGTCTTGGCGATGAACTCGTCGTAGGCGTCCTTGCTCTCCAGCGCCGCCACCGCGTCGGGCTGATCCGTCCAGTTGTTCAGGCTATGGTAGAGGGAGACGCGCAACCCCTGCTTGCGGGCGGCGGTGACAAACTCCTGCACCAAGTCCCGCTTGGCATAGTGCATGGAGTTGAAGTCGGAGAGCGCCGTGTCATAGAGGCGGAAGCCATCGTGGTGCATGGTGGTGAGCGTCACGTAGCGCATACCGCAGCGCGCCGCGAGGTCGCAGATCCGGTCGGCATCAAAGTTGACCGGGTTGAACTGCTTGGCCAGCGCGCGCATCTCCTCGTGGCTGAGCCGTTCGCGGTTCATGACCCACTCGCCGCGCTCCAAAAGGCTGTAGAGCCCGTAATGGACAAACAAGCCGAAGCGCGCCTTCACAAACCAGTCCAGATTCTGCGCCATCATGAGCCACTCTCCTTTGTGAGGCGCTTGCAAAACCCCCGGTTTTGCAAGCGGAGGGTTCAGGGTTCGGGGTTCAGGAGTCGTTGCCGGACTGATCTCTGGCATCCTGAACCCTGACTCCCGGCGTTTCCTCGCGTTTTGCAAACGCCTCTTGTTTGATACGTCTTGAGTTCATCAATAAAAGGCGCCACTCGCCGCCGCGGCCGCCCCGGCTTATCGCCAGCGGGCCACCTTCTTCAACAGCGCCTCGCCCTCTTCCTTCGAGCCAACCCAGGTCGAGATGTACAACCCCTCCGGCCGCACCTGCTCCATGAAGAGGTCGTATTCATCCGCACCCAGATACAACTGCAACCCCTTACCCGCGGCCTGGCAGCGCTGGTAGACCGGTAGCCAGTCGGACGCACGCCCATGGCCGGCGCCATACACCCACTGGATGGCGTTCAGCTCCTTGATTTCCAGCAGACTGTCCAGATGCCCCAGCGCATTCGGTCCATCGAGGTGGTAGATCGAGGCATCCAGCGCGCGGCACTCCTCGGCCAGACCCGCCTGGAAGAACTCACGGAACATCGCCGGGGAGACCATGCAGGAGAAGTCGTTCGAGGGGACGTACCATTTGCGCGTGGAGACAATCCCCGGCCAAGCGGTGATGGCCTGTCCGGCGGCCTGCAGCCGCTGCCACGAGAGATCGAAGACGCGCAGGTAGAGGTCCGTGACCTTGCGCACCAGCCGTTTGACCTCAGCCGGCGATTCGATCAGGTCGATGTTGAACTCCTGCGGGTCGCGGAACGCCGCCGCCGCATCCCCGCCGGGATGGAAGTCGGTCAAGCCGGTGTAGAACTTGCCCTGCCCCTTGGCCAACAGTATATCGGTCAGCGTACACATGGCGCGCCAGTAGGCATTGGCCGGATCGAACGTGATCGCATCGATGCCGGCCCAGTCGTGCAGATTAGGTTTCGACCAAGCCGTGCTCTCGCCGAACTCCAGCTCCATACCGAGGAAGCCGTTGAAGATCTCGGGGCCCAGGTTCGGACACGCACTGGGTAGTGCGTCGCCCAGATATTCCCGGTTCATCGCATCCGCCAGCGCGCAGTCGGCGACATACTCGAAATCCATCCAACGCTCGCGGTGCGAGGCATGGGTCTTGGGCGCCGGCCGCGGATAGCGCGGATCGTGCTTCGGCGCATAGATGCAGATTACCGGCCGGTCGATGATCTGGCGATCCCAGAAAGCGTCCACCCGGGCCAGACGCTGCTCCCAGTCCGGGATTTCGTCTAGGCCCATGAGCGGCGTTTTATTCGATGAAAGCATAGTGGCTCCCTTCAAACGAGGAATCGACAATGTTACCGCCAGCGGCTCGGCAGGAGCCTCGCGCTCCGTTCTGCCGCATCCTACCTTCCAACCTTCCAACCTTCCAGTCTTCCACTCAGCCATTCTCATTATGGCACTCGGCGGGTCCGGCGGCCCCGCCCTACCTGCCACAATTCGTCGATTTCACAC
>CAIOST010000338.1 GCA_903861045.1 uncultured bacterium
ACAATCGTCCACCGTTATCGTCGCCGTACGCGTCCACCGAAAAGGTTCGAAAACGGCAACGCAAACGGGCAACGGCGGCAAGGGATTGCCGCCCTCCAGTTCTTGCCGGAAACAGGCGATGGATGCCGGCAGTGGAGGGCGCCAATCCTTTGGTGCCGGGAGACGATCATTGCGGAGTGCATAGCGACAGGGTCTTTGTATGAAGTCTTAATCTCAGGTCTTAATCTCCGGTCTTTGTCTTGCCCATGCGACAGATTAAGACTGGAGATCAAGACCGGAGATTAAGACCTGAGATGATGAAGGAAGCGAAGGAGGTACAGTCATGAGTTTGTGGAAGTACGTGCAGGCGATGTCGATTGGTCTATTGCTTGTTCTATCCTGTGCCGCTGCGGCCATGGCGCAGGGCCCGGCGGCGACGAGCGCGCTGGGGCCGAATGAAGTCGGAGTGTCCCTGGATGAGTCAATTCAGAAGGACTTTCTCGGGGTCAACGCGGTTTACCACGGCGTTGCCTTCACGCCCGAGCAAGTCCGGAAAGGGATGGACGACGCTGACCGCAAGCGCGAGTTCGACCGCGTGGCGACGATGAAGCTGAACATTGCCCGGACCTGGTACGGGCCGGAGATGGTCTATTCAGATGAGCCGTGGCGAAGGGAGTGCGACACTGTACTTGGACGGGAAGAAGGTCGCGAGCGGCGCTGTCAGGGGCGATTTTCGCTCCGGCGGCCCGCTTCGACTAGGCGCCATGACGAATGGCGATTGCCCCTTGCACGGCGAGCTGGATGACGTGCGCGTGTATAGCTATCTCCTGAGCCCAGAAGAGATCAGTCGTCTCGCGGAGACGCGGATGGTGCAGGAGAAGCGGTAGGGACGTTTGGGGGGAAGGGGAACAGAACGAAGTCGGTTGACGATTACGGCGACGATTACGGTTGACGAGGGAGAGGCTTCTGAATCGTCCACCGAAAAGATTCGAAAACGGCAAAGCCGCCGGACAACGGCGGCTCCAAATCTTGTCGGGAAAAGGCGACGGAATTGGCGCCGGGAGACGATCCTGCGAAGTGCATAGCGGTAGGGTCCTTGTATGAAGTCTTAATCTCCGGTCTTTGTCTTGCCCATGCGACAGATTAAGACCGGAGATTAAGACCTGAGATCACCCATTTTGGCACCCGTAATTACCCATAAAACGGTTGACGATCGCATTGTTTGGGTGTATATGGGTGTGGTTATGGATGAGATCTCCATCACGATCAAGCCGGAACTCCTTCGTCTCGTCGCAGGCATCGATGAGTTCAAGGGGGCCTGGAGGGCGTACCAGAACATCGCCCCAGACAGGTTGAACCTGTTGCGGAAGGTGGCGACCATTGAGTCGGTCGGATCGTCAACTCGCATCGAGGGCGCGAAGCTGACCGACGGCGAGGTTGAGCGGCTTCTGTCCGGCGTCGGGCTGGCCCATTTCAGTTCGCGGGACGAGGAGGAGGTCGCCGGCTACGCGGAAGCCATGAACCTGGTGTTCGAGTCCTATGCGGAGATCCCCCTCGACGAGAACCACATCAAGCAGTTACACCAGATCCTGCTGAAGCATTCGTCCAAGGACGCCCGGCACCGGGGTGAGTACAAGAAACTGCCGAATGATGTGGCGGCCTTCGACGCCGACGGGAAGAACGTGGGCATCGTGTTCGAGACGGCCACCCCCTTCGACACACCGCGTAAGATCAGGGAACTGGTGGAGTGGTTCGACCGCGCGGTCCGCACCAACCAGCATCACATTCTGATCCTCATCGCCGTGTTCGTCGTCCATTTCCTGGCCATCCACCCCTTTCAGGACGGCAACGGCAGGCTCTCGCGGATTCTGACGACGCTGTGCCTGCTCAAGGCGGGTTACCTCTACGTGCCCTACAGCTCGCTGGAGCGGATCATCGAGGAGAACAAGGACCGCTACTACCTCGCCTTGCGGCGGGCGCAGTCGACCCTGTACACCGACCACGCCAGACTGGGTGACTGGATCACGTTTTTCATGCAGTCGCTGAAGACGCAGACCGAGATCATGTTGCGCAAGCTCGAACGGGAAAAGGATCTGCTGGTGGTGCCGAAACTCTCGCAGGAGATCCTGGCGTTCGCACGGGAGCACGGCCGCATGACCGTGCGCGACATCTGCGCGCTGACCGGGGCCAACCGCAATACCGTCAAGGTTCACTTGAAGGGGTTGGTCCAAAAGAGACTATTGGTGATGGAGGGCACGGGCAAGGGCGCCTGGTACCGTGTCTGAACGAAGTCGGTTGACGATTACGGCGACGATTACGGTTAACGCGGAGAGGGATAACAATCGTCCACCGTAATCGTCGCCGTACGCGTCCACCGATTGACAGGATCACGAAAGGCAAACAGGCATGCATATGTTGATACGGCGACGATATGCCCTGGTTATGTTGGGTCTGTGTTGTGCACTTACAGGAGGTTTTGCGATGAACGGTTTATCCGCGGATGTTAGCGTCGTGCCGAAAGAGAATCAGGCCTATCTCCTGAATCCGGGGAAGGGGTGGATCATCTACTCGGGATTCGCCAACGCGAGTACGGCCGCCTGGGCCAAGGCCTCCGTCGGGTATGCACGCTACATGTGGAAGGATATCCACACAAACGATAACCAGTTCAACTGGTCCGTGATCGATAACGATCTAGCCGAGTGCGTGAAGCGGGGCAAGAAGTTCGCGTTTGGGGTGCCGACCGTCAGTGTCAATTCGTCAACGGACCGGCGAGGCATGCCGCCGTGGTTGGCTGACGCTGGCGCGAAGTTCCTTGGCGACGGCGACTACAAGGAGCCGGTATGGGACGATCCGGTATGATCGAACAAGATGGGGTACTGGTTCAAGCTGACGCTGGCGTCCTATCCGGCGGATCTCGCCAACGGCACCACCGGGAAGCTCAGCTTTCGGATGCGGAATGACGGCGTGGCGCCGATCTACATCAAGGGTCACCGCGCGGTGGTGAAAGTGGCGCTGATGGACAACGCTACCAATGTCCTCAGCACTGTGACCTTGAAAGGGGTGAATCCGTTCGCTTGGAAACCCGGCGAGACGATCGCACAATCGGCCGAGTTCGCCTTTCCCAAGAACGCCAAGGGAACGAAGCTGGCGCTGGGGGTGTTCACGAAGGAGTCGCTGGCCAATCCGGATATCAAGTTGGGGATTGCTAACGGGACGGCCTTGAATTGGTATGTGCTGTCGGATATGCCGCGAGGGGCGCATTGAATCGATCATCATTGGGAACAAAGGGGACAAGGAGAGCGAACCATGAGACAGGAATCGACTCTTGCCGCACTATTGATTGGAACACTGGCCGTTTCGGTCATCGGCGCGGCGGCGGCTGACAAATCCGGGGCGACCCCGTCGATGGTGACGGTCTATCCGGCGCCGGAGGGGGCGCCGGTTTCCTCAAATTATGTGCTGACGGTGGAGGGCCGGACGGTGCCCGTCTACGGTGTGCCGACCCGGAACGCTTGTTTCGCTTCGTGCGACATTGCCGGGCCGGTCACGGTGACAGTCACGGTGAACGTGTTGCCAGCGCAGAAGATAACCGCCGTGTCGGCGCATCCGCTTTCGCGGGGCATCGCGGTGCAGCGCGACGGCAACGTCTGTACGTTCCGCGTGGATCGACCGGGTTCGGTCACGCTGCTCATCAACGGTGAATACGGGGGGTGTCCGCTCTATATCTTCTTCAACCCGCCGGCTGAGGCGCCGCCGAAGGATGCCATTGTATTCGCCCCCGGCAAGCATGTGCTCGGCTACGACAAGCCGATCACGCTCACGAACGGGCAGTCGGTGTATCTGGCGGGTGGCGCCTGGGTGGAGGGGATCATCCGCGCCACGGACGCCCGCAACATCCGCATCCTAGGACGCGGGGTGCTCTGCCAGAGTGTTGTTCAAGGCAAGGACTACACCGGCGCACCCTCTGCGCCACCCGGGATTTGCTTGGTGAACTGCCAGGATGTGACCCTGGAAGGGATTATCGAAACGCGGAGCGTCATCGGGTGGTGCAGTCTTGTGATGAACTGCGAACGGATGACGGTGCGCGGCTACAACGTCATCACCCCCATGGGGTGGTCGACCGATGGTTTCAACCCGTGCAACAGCCGCGACATTACCATCGAGCGCTGCTTCTTCCGGACTGGCGACGACTGCATCTCCATCAAGGGCAATATGGGCCCCGATCTCTTCAAGGAACCGCATGCGCCACCCGCCGGGCAACCCCCGGTGGAGAATATCGTCGTCAGCAACTGTGTCTTCTGGGGCGAAGGCAACAATGTGACGGCGATCGGCAGCGAAACCCGCGCCCGGTATATGCGGAACATCCGGTTCCAGGACTGCGACGTGCTCTACCATAAGCGGGACAGCGAAGCCGTCTTTGCGATCATCCCGCTGCATGGCACCGAAATCCGGGACATCGTCTATGACGATATCCGGATCGAGCAGTGCATAGGCCAACTGTTCAACTTCCGGTTCCTGGATTCGATCTTCGGCATCCCGGGCGACCAGTCGTACCCGGGCGCCATTTCCAATGTCACCATCCGCAAGATCTCGGTCGGCCATCAGGAAAACGGGCCGCGCAGCACGTTCTTCGGTTATTCAGAGACCAAACAGATTCAGCATGTGACCATTCAGGACCTGCGCTACGGCGGAAAGCCTATCCGCAATCCCAAAGAAGGCGGCTTCGCGCTTAACAAGTACACGCCTGTGGAGAACATCCGCTTCATCACGGCTGCGGCTCCGGCCAAGCAGACCCCGGAAATCACCCGCGCGCAGGCGGCCGGCGGCAACCGGGTGGACCTGGCGTGGACGCCGGTTGCGCCGGCGGATGCGGATGATACGATCCACTTCTATGCCGTGTATCGCGACGGCGTCCAGATCGACCGGACCACCGCGCCTGCGTTCAACGACAACAGCGTCCGCGAAAAGACCACCTACACCTACCGGATTGCGGCGATGAACGGGTCCTGGCAGGAAGGGACGAAGAGCGCGCCGGCCAAGGTCGTCACGCCGGCCGACACCACGCCGCCGGCCATCGTGTCGGTATCGGCGCAGCCGGGTCTCCTGGTCGTCACGTTCAGCGAGCCCGTGGAACGGGCCGGCGCTGAAACTCACGCCAACTATGCCCTGGACAATGGCGCGACCGTGAAGCGCGCGACCCTGCGCCCCGATCACCAGGCCGTTACGCTCGCCGTGGAGAATCTGGCCATGAACGGGAAATACACGCTAACGATCAACCGGGTGCGGGATGTTGCGGCCCAGCCCAATGTCATGGCGCCGGATTCCCGCAAGGCCTTTACGGCCACGTTCGGTATGGTGGGGCAATGGCTCCTGAACGAAGGCGCCGGGACTACTGCGACGGATTCCTCCGGCGCGATCAACCATGGCCAGATCAAGGGGGAGGCCAAGTGGGTGTCCGGCCCGGAGGGGCGCAGGCTGAAGCTGGAACCCGACAGCTATGTGGAAATCCCCAATTCCCCGTCGATGGAGAAAGTTCAGGAAGGGAGCTACACGCTCTGCGTGTGGTTCACGCCGCTTTCCGTGCCGCCGGGAACGGCCGACTCCGCCAACGACGCGGCATATGGCATCATGATTAAGGCGGGGTTTCACCTCGGGCTCAACTATAATCATGGCCGGAAATACGCCATGATCCACTGGCTGCAGGGCAATCAGGCCGTGGTTGCGTCCAGCGCCAGCGCCTTCGAGCCGGGGAAGCGATGTCACGTGGCCGGCGTGGTGGACCGGGTGGCGGGTGTCGTCCGGCTTTATGTGAACGGCAAGCTGGAAGGCGAAAGTCCGTTCGCCGCCAATGCACCTGCAAGACCATTCGAACCGACGCCCTGGCGGCTGGGCATCGCCAAGCCCGCTGCCCAAGACTTTCGCTGGCCGGCCCACGGCATACTGGGCAGCGCGCAAATCTACAAGGTCGCGCTCTCGTCGAACGAGGTGTCATCGCTGGCTGAGGCGGGGGGGCGATAGGTGTAAGAAGGACGCAGAGGCAGTATAACGAACGGCAAACAGGCCTGCATATGTTGATACGGCGTCGAAATGTACTGGTTATGTGGGTTGCACTTATGGGAGGTTTCGCGATGAACGGTTTATCCGCGGATGTTAGCGTCGAGCCGAAAGAGAATCAGGCCTATCTTCTGAATCCGGGGAAGGGG
>CAIOST010000339.1 GCA_903861045.1 uncultured bacterium
GCTCCAGCTGCGGCAGTTCGCGAGGTCGTAGGCTGCTGTCAGTAGCCCCGGCCCGCCCCCGGGCCGAGGGCGGATTGCTATCCCTGGCCGGTACGCTCGTGGTTGGCCGGCATTGTTGTCCTGATCATAGCCACCTTGGATCACGCTGCCCGCGGCCCGGGGCGGGCCGGGGCTACTGGCTGCGGCCTGCGCTGGACTGCCGGGGTCTTAATCTTGGGTCTTTGTCTTGCCGCTGGACAGATTAAGACCGGAGATTAAGACCGGAGATTAAGACTGAAGATATCCCATTGCCTTGGCTGCGGTCAGTAGCCCCGGCCCGCCTCCGGGCCGAGGGCGGACTGCTATCCCGGGCCGGTAACGATCGTTGTTGGAAAAACCTGCCAGTTAGGTGCTAGGTGGTAGGTGCTAGGTGGTAGTGACGGGCGGCAGGGATACGCGGAGCAAACATAAACCGCTAATGCACGCAAATGGACGCGAATGCGAGAATTCTTTACAGCGAGGGACGCGAGGGGAGTTTCATGGTACTTGGTTGCTGGCGCCGGGTGGACGTGCGGTGGCATAGGGGGGCAACCGGCAAGGAACCATGGGTTTGGGAATTTCCGCCCTTGGAATTTAGGATTTGTTGCGGATTTCGGTATTCGGATTTCGAGTTTCCGCGACGGACGCAGAGTGCGGCTGGCCCTAACCTACCGTTCTGGTGCCGACTTTCCAGCCGCCTCGACCAGCCGCTTGGCCTGCGCCGTAAGTTTCTGATCCACGGTACGGCCGGTCAGGTGCGGCAGTCGCCCTCGTTGCAACAGCGGGTCGCGCGCATGGCCGCGGAAGCTGCGCACACACCCCTCGCGCACTTCGATGCGCCCTACCACACGGGCCGTCGCCTGTATCCGCAACTCCGCCAGCCGCAACAAGCGCGCTACCGGTGGCGGCAGCGCCCCGAATGGCCGCCCGTCTCCTATGAACCGGATGAATTGCGAGACTTCCTTTACGATGAAGGTGTTGCTGCCACCACAGTTATGTTGCGCGTGTTATCAATGCCGCCGAAGACCAGGTGATCCTTTGCCATGTTGGCCAGATCGTCTTTGCGGTTCAACCAGTCAGGCATGGCACGGTCGAGCGCCTGCCAGAATTTAGGTCCGTGGTGCTTTTCCATCAGATGAATGAGTTCGTGCATGATGACGTAGTCTATTAACCGAACAGGCAACTGAAGAACCCGCCAATTAAACCGAACAATTCCGTTCTTGCTGCACGATCCCCACAGAAACCCAAGATCACCAACCTCAATCTTTTCTGGTTTCCGGGCGGTATGTCGCGAGAGCCGCTCGACGCGCTGGCTAATCCATTCCGTGCCGGTCTCGAGATACCAGCGACGGAAGTGGGATTCTGCCGGACGGGCATCGCGACGCAATGTGAACTGCGTCCCGTCGAATTGTAACGGAAGCGGTTGCTTCGACACAACCTTCAGCCTGAAACGACGCCCCAAATAGCAAAAGCCCTCGCCCGAAACATATTCCGGTGTGGTTAATCCAGGTGCCACAGATGCTTTTAGCGCCAGTTTACGATATACCCACACCAACTTATTGTTAATCCAGCGGGTGAGATCTTCGACCGATGTCGCTACGGGAACGTGCGCAACCAATTCAGCGCCACGATCCACCGTTAGCCCCAGCGTCTTGCGACGGGCGCTCCGGCGCACATCAAATACTAAACCATTTAGTTGGACGGTTTCGCTCATGAGTTGGTCAGGTTGGAGTGGTTTTCCTTAGCAAGGGCGACGAGACGCTGGGCTAGATCGCGTTCTGTACCGGGGCAGCAGATACCGGCGCGGTCGAGATCCCGAACTAAACTCTTGGTCAACAGTTCGCGCATGTCGTCGTTCTTCCAGAAGCCGACTTTACGCACTTCTTGACGGATGCGCTCTACCATATCCAGTGTAGTCTTAATGGACTTTTCGCGCTGATCCGCATTCTGTTCACGCCCCTTGCCACATTCTTCCAACACAAGGCGAACGAATGGTACTTGCGCCTTGGCGTCGAGATGCGGGAAATCATTCCGGTCACCCTGGCGTAACTCATCAATATACTTCTTCAGTTCCCGCTCGAGGGCGTTCCAGTCGTCTTTGAACCGCTGGAGAATCTCCTCCAAGCGCTGGCTCATCTTCCGGGCGTAGGCCGGGTTCTGATTTGAGAAGCCGATGATGTGGTAGCGGGCGGCGTGTTGCATCTGCGCAGCGCGGGCGCGGCTGCTAGTTTGGGCTTGCAACACCTTTTCAAACTCCGCGTCGGTGATGGCCGTGGGCGGAATCTTGGGGTCAACGCCACGCGCCGAAATATGGGCGTTGATGAGCGCCTTTACTTTTTCCGCCACGCCAAATAGATTCAATGACGGGTCGCGATACAAGTTAGCGGCTACTTTGTTGATGAAGCCTAGCAGTTTGGCGTCGCGAAATACATCGTTCGGCACTTCCGGCCGGTGCTCCAGAATACCCAGCAATTCGTAAAACATGCGCAGTTTGTTAATGAAATCGGCACGTAGCTTCAGGTCTTCAAGCAACTGCACGCAGACATCAACCTGACTCTGCAAATCCGTGATGCCCCGGCCTGTAAATACCGCGACCGCCCGCGCTCTTCGATCGAGCAATTTGGGCAATTCGACGTTGATGTCAATCAACGCGCCAGCGGTATCATTACCATCGTAATCTTTAAGCGCGACCTCCAAATGTTGAGCCACACCGATGTAGTCCACCACATAGCCACACTTCTTCTGGCCACAGGTTCGATTCACCCGCGCAATGGCCTGCAACAAGTCATGTGCGACGATTTTACGGTCGAGATAAAGCACCTGTTCCACAGGCGCGTCAAAGCCCGTCAGCAACATGTTCATCACAACGAGAATCGTCAGGGGATCGGTCTTGTCGGTCTTATCCGGAGAAAACTTGCGCTTGAAACGTTTGATGAGTTCCTCTTGTTTACCCTTGTCCGCCCAATCCCACCATGCCTCAGGATCGTTATGGTTGCCGGAGAAGACGGCGGCAATCTCCAAGGCGCGAAGCTTGGGCAGTTGCTGATGGATTTGCAGCAGAAACTGCGTCTTGGCATCGAGATTATTCGTCTCGTCATCGGTCAACCCCAGCGTGGCGGCAGGTACAGCCTCCAATTCGGAAACCAGTTCCGTCCGCGCCAGCGCAAGTTTATCGAGATAGGTCATCACCGCCTGCCGGCTCGTGGCTACGATCTGTGCCTTGAAGCCCTCGGGTAAAACCACGCTGGCGAAATGCCGGATCATATCGCGCGCCTTTTGCTCAATAAGCATAGGCGCCTCCATCACATCGCCTTCGGTCGCATACTTGGCCTTAATAACGGCTAATTCCTTCTGCGTGTATTCACAGAACATATCCTCGAACAGGGTGTCGAGGTTGGGCGCGTCCTTGACGATCCCGTCTGCGGTCCGGCCTTCGTAGAGAATCGGCACGGTGGCGCCATCGAGTTCCGCGTCCTGGAGAAGGTATTTATCAATGTAGTCGCCGAAGATATCTTTCGTCTCCGTCTTTTCACTGTTTAGGATGGGCGTCCCGGTAAAGCCGATGATGGCAGCGTTGGGCAGCGCTTTGTGGAGGTTGCGATGCAGCGTGCGCGTGTGGGAACGATGCGCTTCGTCCACCAGTACGAGAATTTCCGGAGAATCGTTGAGTAATGGGAATTCCTCGAACCGAATATTCTCCGTGAAGGTGACGGATTTTTCGACGACTGGCTCGTTGCGGCCTGGCTTCTTCTCCTTGCGAACGATGGTCATGGCCACCTTGTCGCCGGGTTGATCGCCTGGCTCAGGCAACAGGGCCAGCGCAGCGTCATCCTGCTTGCTGCCAACGGGTTGATACTTTTGCAGCATCGCCATAATGATGTCCGGCGTGCGTTCGCTGAGCAGGCGTTGGGTCAGAGCCGTCGGTGACTCGCGCGATTTCAAATCCTCGTCTGTCGGACGAACGGCTTCCCCACTCAACTGCGCTGTCGCGCCAAGTTGGGCCTGCAAGTCCGTGCGGTCGGTCACGACGACAATCTTGAACCGGTTGAGGCGCGGCATCATCCGCATTTTACGCACAAGGAAGACCATGCTGAGGCTCTTGCCCGAACCTTGCGTGTGCCAGATGATGCCCCCGCGCTGGTCGCGCTCCGCGCCCTGCGCCTTGGTCTGGCCATCCTGTAATCTGGCCACGGCCTTGTGAATCGCGCGAAACTGCTGGTAGCGCGCCACCACCTTGCGCGTCTTGCCGTCCACTTGCTGAAACACGGTGAAATTACGGATGAGATCGAGCAAGTGCGCCGGTCGCAACATGCCGGCGACAAGAATCTGCTGACTCTGCAACGTGGCTCCGAAACCTTCGCGTAAGACATCCGGGCGCTCTTTGCGATCCCGGAAGAATAGCGGCGTGCCTACCCGGTCGCCATGTTCCGCGCCCAATGTGGCCAATTCCTGGGCGGCTTCTGTCTCGTCCGCGGGCCGGGACAACACCCCGAGCTCCTGCGCCACGGTGCTCAATGGCACGGGGCTGGTATCGGCCCATTCCAAATATGCCTCCGGCGGCGCGCCGATGGTCGCCGCTCGCGACTCAAAGAAATCGCTGGCGATAAGCAACTGGTTGGTATGAAACAGTTTCTCCACGCCCTCGTTCTCGGTGTAGAGCGTGGGGTATATCTCCCGGCGCTGGTTGCAATAGCGCAGCAGTTGGTTGATGGCCTCCTGCAACGGGTTCTCTATACCGGGACTTTTGAACTCCGCGACGGACACCGGAATGCCGTTGATGAACAGCACCGCATCTGGAATGATGTGGCCACGCCCACTGGTTAGTTCCACCTTGAACTGGTTGATCACGAGAAAATCGTTATTGGCTGGGTTCTCGAAATCTATAAAGCAAATGGGCTGCGGGCGGCCGCGTTCCCAGTCCGGCAGGCCTTCCGCCACCGTACCCTTGAGCAAAAGCTGGGTGGCAGCTTGATTGCTCTCCATTAACCGGTGTCCGGCAGCCTGCTCCAGATCGCGGATGGCGCGGGCAATGCGCTCGTCATCCAGCCACGGCTGGCCGTCACGCAGGTTGAGTTTGCGAAGCGCCGCCGCGAGCCGCCCTTTGAGCAAAACCTCACGGAAGTTGGCGCGCTCAGTAAAATCGGGCACGTCCTTGTCGCCCTCAATCCACTGCCAACCCATGGCCTTGAGTTGCTCGCAGAACGGGCGCTCGGCCAGATCGTATTCCCATTGGATTTTGCTCATGGAACTTTGCGGCCTTTGCTTTGCAACCGTTTTCCAACCGCTGTGAGTCTGTAGCTCTGTCGGCTACTTTGCGGTTTGGCAGGAATGGTGCGTTCCAACCAGCCGCCCTCCAGCGCAGGGGCTAAATAGTTCCGTCGGAAATGCTCACGGTCAGCAAGCTTCAGCCTGGCCTGCAACTTCTCCCTGGACAGCTCCCCCTCAACCACTCGAACGAGCGACTCTACTTCCGGGGTGACTTCCGGGGTAACTTCCGGGGTGACTTGCGGGGTGACTTGCGGGCTGACTTGCGGGGTGACTTGCGGGGTGACTTGCGGGGTCCGAAAGGTCAGCGTCACCCCCCGTTCCGCCGTCGAAATCCAAACCGGATCGGGCAGCCCTTGTTTCCGGCACGCCTCCATGATCAGAAAACTCCCCCGTCCCAGTTTCTCCATGAAGCCGCGCAGGTAGAGCACATGGGCAATGTCGGGGTTGCGCAGGACGGAAAGGTGCCCTTGATGCAACAACGTATCCGGCGTGATGCCCGCCGGAAAGGCTCCGGAATTCCAGATTTCCAAACGCGTCGGATAGACGTGCACGGCGACTCCGCCCGAGTGCTCGGCGTAATCCCGATGGGCAAAGGCATTGATCAAACCCTCGCGAATGGCCTCTTCCGGATAGACGCAGGCGTCCTGCCGTTGCGGCTTCTCCTTCGAGAACCGCGCCAGTGTGGGTGTGTTGCGGAGAATGAAAGCGAACAACTGGTTGAAGACCGGCATCAGCGGCCCGTCAAAGCTCTTCATGTCCGTAAACTGGTCGCTCGCCTTGTCGTGACTGAACGCCGCAGCCCGCACTCGCACCTGCGGGAAAACACGCCCCGGTTCGTTGGCAAAAAGCACCACCCCGCCCTGCGTCAACCGGCCAAACTGGGCCAGAGACAGGTCATCCAAAACCGTTTGGGTGTCGTTCGCATTGCGAAACTGGAACGGCCGGGCCTTCCGGATATCTGCCACGGTCGTCTGCACCTCGACGGTCTCGACATCCGACCCCGTGCCACACGTGGAGAGGCGTCGCTCCCATCGTTCCGGTTCGGCAGACTTCCGCAACACCATTTCACGGATTTCTGCTGCCCCAGCTTTATGGGTGGCGCTCCCTTCGCGTAGATAGACCACATCCTCGAAGGCGTATGGCACATCTTTGCCGGCAGGCGCCTCGATCAATACCAGTGCCACACCATCAACCTGCTGCACGCCCACCCACACCAGCGCTTTAGGCGAAAGCCTTTCGATCAGCAGTTGCTCCACCCGCCGGGCTTCAGATTCGGCATCCGTAACGCCCACGAGTTTTCCGTTGTCGCCAACACCGCAAACCAATGTGCCACCGCCCGCATTCAGAAATCCGCACACCACGCCGCCAATGGCCTTGGGGTTGCCCACGCCAGTCTTGAACTCCACGGCCTGCCCCTCACCGAGACGAAGCACCTCCCGCAACTTCTCCGCTTTCACGGTTGGCCTCCCTTCGGGTTGGCAATCACTTTGGACACTTTGACCGGATCGGCGAAGCTCTCCTTCACAAACGCCTCGACCTCCTGATAGCGGAAGAACTGGGCCGTGGCAAACAATGCCGCATCCTCCGGCTCCTGATATTGCTGCACCCAGTTCCCCTGCCGCTCGCGTAACGGCCTGTCCGAAAGGATCGCGTCTTCATACATGTCAATCACGCGCAGATCGTCAAGCATGGGCGTCTTCTTCAGGCTCAACCCCTGCCGCGCCTTCCGATCCGCATAGCCGAGATTCTTCAACAACGCACGCGCAAAGACCACATGGTCATGCGCCAGCACCCAGCGCGGCTTCTTCAACGCGACGGCCTTGCGCAACTCCTGATGCGTAATGGAAAGCGCCCCCGGTCGATCCTCCTTGCCGCTGCCATAATTCGGCGTGACCAACCCCAGGAACAAATCGCACTTCTCCACCGCCACCAGGCAATTCTCGAACGCCGACCGGTTCGAAAACACCGGCATGGTCCCCTTGTGCGACATCCAGACTTCGTACCCATAGGCCGTCAGCAACGTGTACAAACGGTTCAGCAACTCCTCGATGCCATAGACCGAGGAGGAGACCATGATGACCAGCTTGTCTCGTTTCGCACTCATGGGAGTAGATCCGTTCCAGGAGCAAGTGTGGCAAAGTGGCGTTTTGTGGTAAAGCTTATCCGCACGAGAATCACGCCTCTTTCCCCTCATTGGCGTTAATCAACTGACCGAGATGAAAACCCTTCCAGCAAAGATGCACAATCAACCACCAAAGATAGACGGAAGATGCCTGGTAAAAACCACCTTCCGGCAGGAGGCCATGGGCAGATTCGTTTCGCAAATTATGCCCGAACCTCTCGATCAATAGACCGCGCAAGTCAAACAGGATGTTAGCACCAATGATTCTTTCGACATCCGGGATCCATAGCAATTGGTTCAAGTCACGTTCCTGTTGTGTGCCATCCGAATCCAGCGTTGAGGTAATGATCCCATATTGATTCAACACATGTCGAATGGATGCTTCAACCTGCGGAATCAGCAAATGGAGCGCGGTTAACCAGTCGCCAAAGAACCCGGCCTGGATGCCGCGCAGATAAATCCCCTCGTGCCCTGGCGGAATGAAAGGGTTGTTTGTCACGAAGAAGATTAAGTCGCGATGACGAATCACGTGTTCGTCGACTATTGCGTAACGCGCAGGTTCGATATACCATACCGCATGCATGGGCCAGTTGAGCGTTCGCGCCTGTTGGCAAAGTCGCTTACGCAAGGCCTCCTTTTCCTCTTCTGGATTACCAACGCCTGCGGCAGGAACCGTGTCAGCGACTTTTCCATCGTGGTCGATAGATGAAGCACCGGCAATTTTATCGAAGATGGTATTCTTGGTAGCTTCTTGGTGCTGCTGTTGAAGTTTCTCGACATCTGTAGGCTGTGTGACATTGGCAAACCGTACGAGTGCCGTCTGAAAATCATGCCCACGAACATGGGCAGCCGAACGTTCCTGCGTCACCCTTTCAGCTTCAACAAACTCAGGATTCGACAAACTGTCAATCTTGATTGTAGTCAACTCTGACAGGCTTTGCTTCTGCAGTGCAAGGAACCGCCGATGAACGGTTTTGATGCGTTCAGGATTGGCCTTGGCGCGTCGCAAGGCTTCAACACCCCGACCAACCCAATAAGATGCAAACATGGCACCTTGTGTCGCCAGTCCCTCTTCACCACGGGAAACATTGCACTCAGCAGCAGCCAATAGACATGCCTGCGCTTCGGTCTCCTTCTTGGCTACTCGATGCCACTGTTCCGCAAGTAGCCAATACGCCTCCGCAACATGCCAGTCTTCAGCATCCGCAAACCGCTTGGCCAAACGCTCGGACAATGCCGCGTAATGAACTGCGTCTCCCTCCTTAAGGCCCAACAGTGCCAACATGAGATGATGGCAAAGCAACCCTGCCTTTGTGTTGTTCTCATATTCAACGATCGCGGCCTCTAAAGCAGCAACCACCGTTTTTCGTTCCGTTTCGAAACCGCGAATAGCGGAAATTTGCGCCGCGCGCTCCAAACGTTCAACGTAGGGAGGCCAGAGATCGTCAGTCTTAAGACGCTCGGATGCTTGCAGAAAAGCCAAGATGGCAATACGAGCAGCCTTGAAGTCCTTCTTGGTCACCCAGAGTACATCGGCAACACGTGCACGAAATTCCGGGTCTTGAATCTCTTCCACGATCCCGCTAAGTGCGGCAAGATCGTCTTCGCACAAATCCTCCGCATTCAGCGTCCTCTTGCCGTTGAAACCGCTCCACATCGAGCCGTATGGATTTCCTCGAATATCGTAATTCGGGTAGAACGAGGCAACGACGTTGAGAAATGAAAAGACGCGAAACCCCAGGTCGTCTTTCGCGGTCGTACATTCCCTCGCTGCGGCAGTAAAGCCTTCACAGAGCCCGTAACACTCTTTGTTCTTTGCCTGCCACACCCGAGACTGCCAATCGCTTCGACGCAGATCGTCTGCCGTTACGCCAAAACTGGATTGTTTCGTTTCGCCCATGTCAAACAACACCTTCCGGCACCCTCACACGACCGGTGAGCAGGTCGGTCATCAGGCCGGATTTCAGTTGTTGGAGCTTCCTTAACTCAACCTCTTCCGACGCAATCGTAGCTTCAGAAGCGAGCATAGCGTTGGCCGCCGTTCGTTGCTCCTCGCTTGGCGGAACTGCAATCTTTAGTCTTTTGAAATACGGGAGACCAATCGTCTTGATGGTGCTGCCCATCGCAATCGCCTCAAACTGCGGCTTGTTGTGCTGAAGCCAGTAATACAGAAAGAGGTTGTACAGCCGTTTTCCGCACCGCCACGCCATGAAATGCTGACTGACCGCCATTTCCTCGGCGAGTATCGCACTCTTCCCGATTCCAGCATCACGGGACAGAATGACAGTTCCGGCCGAGTGCTTCACGGCTGACGAGTTCTCGATTCCGAGTTCGCTGATTTGCTTGTCAGTCTCTGAGATGTAAATGCGGTCGAGTTTGTCTGAGTCAGCCAACGACACCCACTTGATGCCCCCATCCCAACAAGAGGGGACATCTTTAGTCGGCGTATGGCCGCTGCCACGGAGGGCGACATCGTCTAAAAGACAAATATCCCAGTCCTTCGGGAGTTGGCCGAGGGGGGAGTCTTGGAATTGTTCGGGGTGGGCGATGGGGTCGCGGAGTTGGCCGTTGTGGTCGAGGCCGCGGGTGAGGAGATCGTGGAGCAGGCCGGCGCGCACCTGCCGCAACTTCGCAATCACGGCCTCCGTCTTCGCAATCGCGTCGTCTACCGTGTCCAGAACGGTGGCGATGCGGGATTGCTCGATTTCTGAAGAAGGTTTGAAAACCCAATGACGTTTCAAGTCGTTCCAGGACGTGCGCGGCATCTTGGTACCAACCCCGGTTGCCGACGCAGCGGCAAATACGCGCTCCCATTGAAAAACATGGGCGGCATATTGTGGAAGGACACCGTTGCGAGCTCGTAGCACAAGGATATCTGTTGAGCAGTAACCAGAGAACGGGGCTTTCAGGCTTTTTCGAAGATTTGGTCGGAGTTTGCCAAACAGAATGTCGTCCTTGGAAAAGCAGGAGTTTATGCTGACCGAAGCACTGCTGGGCAAAGAACCCAGCAAGTGGGGTTGGCCTTGCGCAATGTGCTCAAGTCCGATGTAACGGAGACTCGGGTCTTTGTTGCTTGCAACCTTTTCTGGTCGCAGTTCAACCAGTGCATCGAGACCGACTGTGGGAGGGCACGCACTCATCTGTAGGACAATGCCTCCAAGAAAGTCTCCAGATTAGATTCAGCACTTGCACGTTCTGAGCGCAGAGCAGTCAACGTCACCCGATACTTGTCCCAAAGACCCTCAATGTAACGCACCAACTCGTGCCGTTTCTCGGCCACGGCGGCGTCGAGGCCGACCTGCACATCCTGCGCGAAGAGTTCGAGGACGAGGTCGCGTTTCTCGGTGTCGTCGAATCCGGTACAGCGCAGTTTGAGTTCGTTCACAAACTCCGCGGTGAGCGTGCGGAAAAGGGCGCGGGCTTCGGCGAGTTGTTCCTTGATCGTTTCGTGGGGGACGAGGGCCATTTCGAATGCGGCCAGTTGATCGAGGATCGGCTGGAGTTTGCGCTTTAACTCGTTTGACGTGGCAACGGGTTTGCGGACGGCGCGGAGCGCCGTCCCTACCTTTCGTTCCCGCTCCTGTTTGGAAAGCTCCTTGAGATCGGCCTTGTGCTCGGCCTTGAGTTCGCGGATCTGCCGCTCGATATCTTTGGGGTAGTTCCAGTTCTCCAATTCCTCCTCGTCGAGGTCGTCGGGCACGTTGCTCTGCTCGAAGGCTTCCTTCTCGCCCTTGAGCCGGGCGATGTCGGACTTGGCGGCGGCGATGCGTTCCAGATAGTCGGTCATGGTGCGACGGACGAGCTTGTGCGCGAAGGGGTCGAGCACCGGGCCGGCGGCTTCGTCGTCTTCCACGGCGTCGGCGATGGCGTCCACCCAGCCGTCTATGACGCCAGGGAAGCCGTTTTCGAGCAGGGTCTTGAAGTCAGGGAGCGTGTCGGTCCACCAGGTGGCGATGACGCCGGCGAGTTTGAAGCGATCGAGGGTGTTCAAGGGCAGCAGCGCGGCGACAAAGGTTTCGAGGAACTCGGCGCGAACCTTGTTGAGCTTGCGATGTTCGGGCAGTTTGGCCAGACGCGGGGAGTGTTCTGCCCACCACTGTCCCAGGTGTTGGCGCACGGTCGCAAGGGTCTTTTGAACCCCGGGATCGCTTTCGACCAGCGGGCGGATGGCGGCGCGTTCCGGGAGCGCGGGGGCGAAGTCGTAGTAGAGCGTGTCGCCTGTGCGCTTGGCGAAGGCGTGGGAAGGCTTGAAGCCGAGGGCGTCGAACAACGCACGGTTGTCCGTCACCTCAGCCACGGGCACGCCGCCAAGTAGGTGGGCGCGCACGTCGTGCGGCTCTGGTGGTGGGGAGTTGTCCACGTAGCGGCGGATGTTAAGATTGAAATCGTTGGCTTCGCTGGCGATTTCGGTGAGGGGGACAACGCGGGCGTAGCCGGGGATATCCTGATAGTTATCGAAGGTGGAGACAACCTTTTCGACGTGCTCCGGGCGGAGGTAGTTTTGCGCGCGGCCAGCATGGAACTCGGCGTCCGCATTGATGAACAGCACCTTGCCCCGACGTTCGGCGGGCTTTTTCGCGTTAGGTGCGTGACCGGTGAGGTTGGGGCGCATGATGAGAATACACGCCGGAATGCCCGCGCCGTAGAACAGATTCTGGGGCAAGCCGATGACGGCCTCGATGAGGTCCTGTTCGAGGAACTTTCTGCGGATCTCCTTTTCCGCCCCGCCGCGAAAGAGCACGCCGTGAGGCATGACCGTGGCAACCATGCCGCCTGGCTTACAGACGGCAAGCATGTGCTGGGCGAACATGAGGTCGCCCTTCTTGCCGGAGGTTGGACACCAGCCCCAGCGGAAACGCTCGGGAAACTCCATGTTGTTGCGCGTGTAGTTCTGGCTGAAAGGCGGATTGGCGATGACACGGTCGAATCGTTCCAGTTCGCCAGCATCCTTATGCAGCGGGTGCAGCAAAGTGTCCTGAAGTTGAATATCTGCGCCGGTGACGCCGTGCAGGAGCATATTCAATTTACAGATGGACCAAGCCGAGGCGTCGTTAACCTGGCCGCAGAGGCGAAGGTTGGTGGGGTCGCCACCGGATTGCTCGATGAACTCGCGGCTGATGATAAGCATGCCGCCCGAACCGCAGGTGGGGTCATAGACAGATAGGCCGGGCGCGGGTTTGAGGATACGCACCATGAGACGGATGACATCGCGCGGCGTGTAGAAATCTCCACCCTTTTTGCCCGCCGACTCGGCGAAATTGTTGATGAGGAACTCGTAGGCCGCGCCCAGCAGGTCGGAGAACTGAAAATCCTCATTGCGCAGCCTGTAGCGGCTAAAGATACGGCTGACCAGGTCTTTGCAACAGTCGTCCGAAACGATGCGTTTGCCGCTCTCGACGGCCATGAAGAAGATACGATCGAGGACATGCTCCAACTGCGGGTTGGATTCGCGGAGCGCCGCGAGCGCTTTGTCAAGGACCGAGCCATACACTACGTTGGCGTCGCCTAGTTTGTCCTTGAGGTAACCCCATCGAGCGCAATCGGGGACAAAGAAACCATCGTAGTAATCAGGATTTTCGCCGTACTGTTTCTCCGCTGCATCTTTCACCATGCCTTGTTCGACCTTCCGGCCGACAATATTCTCGCGTTCGGCCTCAAAGACGTCCGAACACCGCTTCAGGAAAAGCATGCCGAAGATGTAATCCTTGTAAGTGGCCGCATCGAGTCCCTCCTGGCGAAGTCGGTCAGCAGCCGACATGAGATGTCGTTCGAGTTTGGCGAGGGAAAGGCGTGGCATGGTTTTACTACCTGTATGCGATATGTGCGGGCGTTACCGGCGGGAACTGCTAGATCTTGGTTCTTCCATCATTACGAAAACGCCATGCGAGTACGAACGATGATCGCGATCGTTGGTCGGCTGCGCCTGTTCCAACCACAGATTCCAGAAGCGCGTATTGATTGATAAGAAAGGCGCTTTCGTCAAACCCCGATCGGCCTCGGCCCACGCGGGCCGAAAACATGCCGGAAACGGTCAGGCGCAACGATGCCTTGGGAAGGAGCATGGCAGAAGCGGGGAGAAACGTCAAGATCACCACCAACCAGCGCTTTGGGACGGACGGAGTAGGCCCCTACTTTCCCGCCGCCTCGACCAGCTTGGTCAGCGCCGTAAGTTGCTGATCCACGGTGCGGCCGGTCAGTTGCGGCAGTCGCCCGCGTTGTAACAGCGGATCGCGCGAATGGCCACGGAAGATGCGCACACACCCTTCGCGCACTTCGATGCGCCCTACCCCACGGGCCGTCGCCTGAATCCGCAACTCCGCCAGCCGCAACAAGCGCGCTACCGGTGGCGGCAGCGCCCCGTAACGATCCGCCAACTCCTGCTGTAACTGCCGCACTTCCGCCACCTTTACCAGCTCCGCCAGCCGCCGGTGCAGCGCAAAGCGCTGCGCATCGTCTTCCACATACTGGTACGGCAGACACGCGGAGCGCGCCGCATCTGGCGTGCCGGGTGACAAATCAATAAAATCAAGGCGCAGATCCACATCGACCAGCGCCGGTGGCTGCTCCCCCTGCAAACGGGCCACGGTGCGCCGTAGCAACTGGCAATAGAGGCCAAAACCAATCGCGGCAATGTGGCCGCTTTGCGCCGACCCCAGTAGGTTCCCCGCCCCACGGATCTCCAGGTCGCGCATGGCCAGGCCGAAACCGGCCCCCAGCGCACTATGCTTCTGCATGGCCGCCAGTCGCTGCCGACCATCCGCATCCACATGCCCCTGCTCCGGCAGCAACAGGTACGCAAACGCCTTGTGCGAAGAGCGCCCCACCCGCCCGCGCAACTGATAGAGATCCGCCAGCCCGAAACGATCCGCCCGGTGAATCAGAATCGTGTTGGTCCGCGGAATGTCCAAACCACTCTCGACAATCGTCGTGCAGAGCAGCACATCGCACGCCCCCGCCTCAAAATCACGCATGATTCCGGCGAGCTGCGTGGAGGACATCTGCCCATGCGCCACGGCCACACGCGCCTCCGGCACCACCCGTTCCAGCCGCGCCCGCATCAAGTCAATGCTGAGTACCCGGTTGTACAAGAAGAAGACCTGCCCCTCGCGGTTGAGCTCCTGGAGGATCGCCGAGCGGATCACCGCATCGGTATCGCGGACCACGCGCGTCTCCACGGCCAGGCGCTCCTGCGGCGGCGTTTGCAACAGGCTCATATCGCGGGCGCCGGTCATACTCTGGTAGAGCGTACGCGGAATGGGCGTGGCGGTTAGCGTCAGCACATCCACCAGTTGCCGCACCTGCTTGAGATACTCCTTGTGCGCCACGCCAAAGCGCTGCTCTTCGTCGATCACCAGCAGCCCCAGATCGCGGAAGGCCAACCCCGGCTGCAGCAGCGTATGCGTGCCGATCACAATATCCACGCCGCCCTCTGCCAGCGCCAGCATCACGCGCCGCCGCTCGGCCTGGGTGCGGAAGCGGCTCAAGACCTCGATGCGGATCGGATAGGCGGCCATGCGCTCGCGGAACGATTCGTAGTGCTGTTCCGCCAGCACCGTGGTCGGCACCAGCACCGCCACCTGCTTGCCATTCATCACGGCAATAAACGCCGCGCGCATGGCGATCTCGGTCTTGCCATACCCCGCATCGCCGCAGATCAGGCGGTCCATGGGGCGGTTCGACGCCAAGTCCGCCTTGATCTCGGCAATCACCTTTTCCTGGTCCACCGTTTCGCGATAAGGAAAAGCCGCCTCGAAGGCCTGCATCCAGGACGGATCGGTCTGATACGCAAACCCCGGACGCAACTGGCGCCGCGCCTGCGTCTCCAGCAGAGAAGCCGCCAGATCCTGGATGGCGCGCTCGGCCTCGGCCTTTTCGCGCAGCCAGCGCCGTCCGCCCAAGCGGTGTAACGGCGGTGGTTGACCAGCCACACTGACATAGCGGCTCAGCAGCGAGGCATGCGCCACCGGCACATGCAACCGCGCCCCCTCGGCGTATTCCAGCGTCATGACCTCGCTGCGCCGGCCATCCATCTCGATCTCGGTGACGCCGGCATAGCGCCCCAGGCCATGATCGAGGTGCACCACCAGATCGCCCGGCGTCAGCTCGCCCAGGGACTCCACGCGCGGTCCGCGTGCCGGTGCCGCCGCCGTGGTCGCGGGCAGATAGCGCCGGCCGGATTGCTTACGTACCGCATAGAGATCGGACTGCGTGGCGACGGTTAAATGCGCCGCCGGCAGCACAAAACCACCCGACAAGCGCGCATGCTGCACGCGCACCGGTGCCGCCGCACCCAGCTCGCGGACGAGTTGTTCACAAGCCCCCGCCGTATCCATGCAGAGTGCCACGGTCTCGCCAGCCGCGCCGCGCCGCGTTAATTCGGCCAGCAGCCGTTGCCGCACCATGGCGCTGACTTCCGGATGGTGCCAATCAGCTACATCCGCCAACCCCGCAATGGGCGCGAGTGCCAGCGGCAGCGAGGGCGTGGCCGGTGGCGGCGGATCGCCACAGAAAAGTTCCAGGACCGGCCGCCGGGCGGCGACGTGTTGCTGTAACTGATCCCAATCCAGCAGCTTGTCATCACCCGCCACGCGCTCTGCCGCAAACTGCCGCACCTGATCATGCGCCAGCCAGATCACGACCGACCCTTCGGGGAGCAGGTCCGCCAGCAGTACCTCCGGCAGGGCCGCGACGCGGCAGGGCGGCACCCAGGCCTCCTCGCGCTTTTCCACGGAGCACTGCGTGCCCGGATCAAACACGCGCAGCGATTCCAGCGTATTGCCAAAAAACTCCGCGCGCAGTGGCAGCGGCGCAGTCAGCGGCCAGACATCCAGCAGCCCGCCCCGCACGGCCAGTTCGCCTTTGGCGGTGACCTCGGCCACGCGCGCAAACCCGCCTGACACGAGGCGCTCTACCAGTTCATCAAACGCGAACTCCGCGCCCACGTGCAAGGAGACGGCCGCGCGCTCCACCGCCAGTGGGTCCGGCACAGACTGCTGGAGCGCCAGCACACAGGTGGCCAGCAGCGTGGCGCCGGCTGGAGCCGTCGCGTGCTGACGCAGGGCCTGCAGCGTGGCAAAGCGGATACCGGCCAGCTCGGGATCCGATAGCGGATCACCCCCTTCGATGGCTGGGAAGAAGAGCGGCTCGCGGCCGGTTTCGCGCCCCAGCGTCAGTAGGTCGGCATGCAGCGCCTCTAGCTCCTGTGGGCCCGGCGCGACCACCAGCACGGCCCCTAGCGGATGCTGCCGTCCCAGCGACAGGGCGGTCAGGGCGGCTGCCGCCCCCGGCAGGTGCGGGGCTGCCAGACGCGCTGCCGGCGCCGCGCGCAAAGCGGCCCGCAGCACTTCGTCAAAACTATCCAGCAAAGCTGTGGCAGGTGGCGACATACGACGGAATGGTAGCACCATCCACGCACTTAGGAAAGCGAACTACCACCAACCTGCATCGCGCCCTAGCCAGCCCCACGCTATTTTTTAAAAATCACCGGCGGGATATCCAGGCGCACGGGTAGGCCCAGGAACATCCCCTGCCCCAGCGTATGCGCATCCCAGTTACAAAGCCGGAAACAACCGTGCGATTCCATATTGCCGATGGTTTCGGGGTGCGGTGTGCCATGCATGCCATACCCCGGTTGACTCAGCGAAATCCAGTACACCCCAACCGGATTGCGCGGCCCGGGCGGCAGGATCAATTTGCGCCCGATCTGCTGCGCGCGGGCCGACTCGGGAAAGTTTGCCGGATCAAACGTATAGTTGGGATGCGGCGCCACGTTGGCCACGCGCAACTCCCCCACGGGGACCTTCGCCCGCTCGCGCGCAATCGAACAGGGGAAGGAACAGACCATCCGCCCCTTCGCATCGTAGCCCCGCAAGCGGAAGCATTCGGTATCCACGACGATCTGTTTTACGTCAAACTTAACCGCCTCCGTACGTACATTCGGCACGCAGAGGCGGCGGCCAACCAGCCCTCCGCCCCAATTGGTCACCGACGGATTCAAGCGCCGCAGAAAACCATCCGTGGCATGGAATTTTTCTGACAGACCTTCGATCAAGGAGTGGCAGGCCATGGCCGGCAGTTGTGCCGCCTCTTCCCAATCCGCGGCCCGGGGGCCGACTTGCGCCAGATCACCGGCGGTCACTTCGTACCAGACAAAAGCCGGTGCCGGATCATCCAACAGTTGCCGCCGCGCCTCGGCCTCTGGCACGGCATTGGTGGTGATATAGCGGAAATCGAGCAAGGCCTGCTGCGTCTTGCGCCCGGACTGGCCGTCAATCAAGCCAATGCCAAACCCCCGCCGATCGAGCGCAATCTGGATGGTCGCGGTTTCACGCACCGCCTTGACGAGCACCGGCTCGGCGCGCAGCGGCGCTACCACCACCGTCTCGACGCGCGCGATGGCGGCCGCCACCGGGCTGGCCGCTGGCAGCACCCGCGCATTCACCGTGGCAGGTGGTGGCGAGGTTGGCGCACGATATTCGGTCGCATAGACGGCCACCACGGCTTGGAGCTGATCTGGCAGATCCTCCACCCCTTGCCCGCGCACGTCATGCCCGAGCCCAAGCCAGAACACGAGCCCCAGAATCAGATTACGCTGGCTACTGACTGCACGCATGGCACCAAAGATACCGTCATCGTCGGCATAGGCCAAGCATCTTGATGGGAGAAATTTTGGTTGGCTGATGGTTTGGACATGGGCAGGATCGGCGCAGACAATTCAAATTGGCCACAAAAGGCACATAAAACGCAAAAAAAACGGCTGTTTTGTGTCTTTTGTGCTTTTTGTGGCTAAATTCCGCCTGGCGGGGAGTCCGCAGAACCATGTCTTCAGAAAAAGACCATGGATAAACGGCGGTCTAAAGCGCGTGACGCCCCATCATCCTGTCAATATCGCGCTTCCAGTCGGGTTGCAGGGGGGTCGTATCGCCCAACTGACGGGTAATCAGCGTCATCTGGGCGGCGGCCTCGACCAGTTCGAGCCGGTCAAAGGCCCGCAGGAGGGTGTCGCCCAGCGCCACCACGCCATGGTTCTGCAACAGCACGATGTCGGCTTGGCGCGTCTGTGCAGCGACCTGCTCGGCCAGCGCGGGCGTGCCCATCAAGGCATAAGGGGCCAGCGCGATGCGCTGCAACAGGGCGTAACTCTCCGCGATCAGTTCGCAGTTGATGGTCTGGCCGGCGAGGGAGAAGGCGGTGGCAATGGTCGGGTGCGCGTGTACAATGGCTTGAACGTCCGGGCGCGCCTGATAAATGGCCAGGTGCATGCCGGACTCGATACTAGGCTTGAGCTCTGGCGTGTGATTGACGCCATCCATCCCCATCACCAGAATCTGGCTAGTGGTTAGGCGCCCCTTATCGAGCGCTGAGGGCGTAATGGCAATGCGCTGATCCATCAGGCGCAGCGAAATATTCCCCCCGGAGGTAGTCGTCAGCTTCTGACGATACAAGCGCCGCATGTAGTAGGCTACTTCGCGGCGTTCATTGGCAAAATTCATAAGGGTATGGCTCCTGTCGCGAGGTAGCATAGCAAAGTTCCGCGCAAACTTGCGAAACATATGGCAGCCAAATTTCCTGTTGCTCAAACCGCTGACCGGGGCGTAGACTACTCCCAAGATGGTGTGGGGTCATGATTGCGATGCAGGATGTCCTAAATAGAATTGTGGCCGTCGAGGCGGAGGCCCGTCGGCAGGTGGAGGCGGCCCAAGCGCAAGCCGCGCAGATTCTGGCGCGTGCCCGCCTTGCTGCCCAAGCCATGCAGGCACAAACGCACCAGGCCGTCCAGCTCGAGACAGCCAACCTGCTGGCCACGCGACTCGCCGAGGCCACCCAGGAGCGGGATCGGCGCCTCGCGTTAGCCGCCGCGACCATCGCGGCACAGATCCGCCTGGATGACGACACCGTGCGCCAGGTGGTAGATGCCGCCCTGCGGTGCGTCTGCGGCGAGGAGGTGCGGCCGTGATGCGCACCCCCACGCTTGTTGATCTGGACTACTTGCTCGCACGCCTCCATGCGCGGCGCAGTCGGCTGGCGGAGGGCGCGCGGCTGGAGGGGCTCTGCCGCCTCAGGACGCTGCCGGAGTTGGCGCTCGCCCTGGAGCCCGGTTGGGTGACGCAGTCCGCCCGTGAGCTCCAGCGCACGCTAGTTACGCGCCTGGTACAAGAACTGACGGAGGTGCTGGCGCACTTGGAACGAAGTGGCCGCCATCTTGTAAGCAGCCTGCTAGCCCGGTTCCAGATCGAGAATCTAAAAGTCCTGCTCCGGGCGCATTGCCAGCACCTTTCGGCGGATGTGGTGCGTGCGTTCCTTGTGCCGCTGCCGGCGCCAATAATGCCGGATATGGCGGCTTTACTGGCGGCACCAACTTTTCCCGACTTTGTCGCCGCGCTACCACACGGCCGGGCGCGCGACCGGTTGGCCATGCCATGGCCCGACGAGCTCACGCCGTTTGCGCCGTTTCTGCGCGAAGCCGCCTTGGACGCCGGGTATTTTGCGGAGTTACTGACCGCATATGACCGGCTTGAACCAACGGAGCAGGCATACGTTGCACCCCTGCTCTTTCATGAACAATCAGCCGCACAATTCATGATGGCGTTACGCGGCCGGTTCCATTACCGGCTGCCGGCGGCAGCTCTGCTGCGTGTCGCGATCGCGGCTGAAAACAGCGCCCAGACGCGTTGGTTTCGTGCCTTGCTGAGGGCCCCGGATTTTGCCACGGCCGCCGCTCTGGGGTACGGCGTAGTGTTGGACGATGGGGACACCCCGCTGACCGATATGGCGCAGGTGGAGATTCTGACGTGGCGGCGCTATTTGCGCTTAGCCAACCAGGCCTTGCGACGCAGCCACATGGGCATTGGCGCCGTGGCCGGCTACTTCGGGTTGCGGCGCGTGGAGGTTGCCAACCTCATCACGCTTACGGAGGGTATCCGCCTGGGCATGGACGAACCGCACCTCCACGCCCGGTTGATCACACCCGGGGAACCGGAGGTCGCGCATGCTTAGGCCAGAGCCCATGGCGCACGTACAGCTCCTACTGCTAGCGCGCGACGAGCGTGCCGTTTTGCGGCAACTGGGGTCCGACGGGGTGATCCAACTGTCCGGTTCGTCGCCCGAAACGTCCATAGCGCCGCTGTCGCGACAGAATCGCGCCACGGAGTTAGCCCGCCTCGAGCAGCTCGCGGTCCGCCTCGCAAGCCTTGGCGAGGCCTTGGCTCTACCGGCGTCCGCACCGTGCGTGGCGGGATTCGAACCAACCATTGAACAAGTAGAGCGCACGCTCCAAGCCATGGAGCGACAGCTCGGCACGCGGCCCGCCCAGCGCCAGCAACTCGCGCAGCATCTTAGCGAAAAACAGTCGGCCTACGCGCAGGCGCAGCTCGCCCGCGAATTGGCGCTGCCCGTGGCGACGGCGGATTCTTCGTTTCTGTATTTTGTGCTCGGCTCGCGGCCTGTAAACGGCACCATCCGGTTAGTCGCTGACATGTCGGCCGTTGTGATTCCCCTGACAGCACAGGGTGGACGGCAGCGCGTGCTGGCCGTCGTCAGGCGTAGCGCACGCGCGGCGTTGGACCTGGCGTTGCAGCAGGCGGGGTTTCAGCAGGAGCAACTCCCCCGCGCGTGGCTCGACACGACTGATGCCGCCTGGGAGGATATGCAACGCGACTGCGAACAAGCGCATGCACAACTGCAACAGGCGGACGAGCAGCTGCAACAACTGGCAAAGGAACTCGCCCCAAGCTGGGCCGCCGCCGCGTGTGCCATCCGCACCGAGCGCTGCCTACTGGAGACCGCAGCCAAGTTGCCACGCACGACGGCGGTCACCATGATTACGGGCTGGGTGCCGCAAGCGTCGGCCCCGGCGATAACAGGCTCGTTACGCGCACTGACACAGGGACGCTGCTGCCTTGCGGTAGCCCCCCCGACCGGCGACGAGGCCGAGGATGTCCCGGTCCTGATCCGGCACGCGCGCCTGCTGCGCCCTTTTGCTGCGCTGGTGCGCGGCTGCGGTTTGCCGCACTATTGGGAAGTGGAGCCCACGCTGTTCGTGGCCATTAGCTTTGTCCTCATGTTTGGCATGATGTTTGGTGATGTCGGCCATGGCTTCATTTTGGCGGCGAGCGGACTGGTCGCCCTATGGGCGGGCCGGCGCGAAAACGTACGTGATGCCGGGGTCTTGCTGCTGAGCGGCGGGTGCGCGAGTATGCTGTTCGGGGTACTTTACGGCAGCTACTTTGGTCTGGCGGCAGCCCGCCCATATGCACTCTGGTGCGACCCCCTGGATGGTGACCCGGTGCGGCTGATGGCGCTGGCGGTCGGCGTCGGGATCGTCATGATCACCTTGGGGCTGCTGCTGAACATTATCAACCGCTGCCGCCGCGGCGACATCATCGGCGCCCTGATGGGAGGGTGCGGCGTGCTTGGCATTATGTTCTACTGGGGCGCACTGACGCTACTGGTCAGTCCGGATATCCTGCGTTCATCCCATTTGCTAGCGGCGGCGCTGGGATTGTTCCTCGGCGTCCCCATGATCGGCTGGCTGCTCCGCCGGCCGCTCGAACTGTGGCACGCGCGGCGCGTGGGGATACCGTGTGAGCCACAGGGTTGGTTCGCCGCACTGGCAGAAACGCTGGTGGACGTTTTCGAGGTTGCCTTGAGCTATCTCGCCAACACGATCAGCTTCGTGCGTCTGGCCGCCTATGCCATGAGCCATGCCGCGCTGCTGCTAGCCGCCTTTCTGCTCGCCGAGGCGGTGCGCGGGTTACCGGGCGGGCACGTCTGGGCGATCCTCGTGATCATCTTCGGCAACCTGGGCGCGCTACTCCTGGAAGGCCTGATCGCCGCGATGCAGGCCTTGCGTCTGGAATATTACGAATTTTTTAGCAAGTTCTATGCCGGCGGCGGGAAGGCCTTTACCCCCTTCCGCCTGCCGGTTAACAGCGTCATGGCACGTGTGCCCTGACGCAGCGGAGGATCACGCATGCAAGCGACGCGAACGAGGGGTTGGTCAGTCGGTACGATCGTTACCGGGCTAGTGCTGCTGGGCTCGGCGGCCATGGCCAGCGAGGCCGGCAGTGCGGCAAGCCCGGTGGAAGCGGGGAGCGTCCATCGCACCGTCGGCTTGGGCATAGCGGCGGCGCTGGCCATAGCGATCAGCGTGCTAGGCGCTGGCCACGCGGTCGGCAAGATCGGTGCGGCCGCCATGGGCGCGGCAGCGGAAAAACCGGAACTGCTGACACGCAGTATCCTGTTCGTGGCTCTGGCCGAGGGGCTAGCCGTGCTGGGTTTTGCCGTAGCCATGATGCTGATACAGAAGATCTGAAACCATGCCAGGCGCTCGCAGCAGACTCAGGGTTGTGTCTCAGGAATAATTCTGCATGAAATTCTACTGTATTGCTGATGAAGACACCGTGCGCGGCTTTCGTCTGTCCGGGGTGGACGGGACCGTGGCGACCTCTGCCGAGGATGCCGCCAGGACACTAGCCACGGCTGCCGCACGCCCCGATTGCGGCGTCATCATTCTCACCGAGCCATGCGCCGCAGGCATCCGACCGCTGGTGACACAATTGCGACTGGAGCGCGACCGACCCTTGATCGTTGAAATCCCAGGACCCGCAGGCCCCCTGCCCGGTAACAAGCGCATATGGCGCCTTGTGCAGGAGGCCGTCGGTCTGTCACTGGAGGCAGAGAAAGGAGCCGCGGATGTCCCCATCCTCCGACCACGCCCCTGACCTGCTTTGCGAAGAACTTCTGGCGGAGGCCGCCCGGCAAAGCGCGGTTATTCTGGCCAGTGCGCAGGCCGAGGCCACGACCCTATTCACGGCGGCGGTCACGGCGGCGGCGGAGTTCCGCCAGCAACGGATCGCCGCATCGCAGGCCGAAGCTACGCAGCGTTGCGAAGCCATTCTGGCTACGGTAGCACTCGAAACGCACCGGTTGCGGGCGACCCGGGTTGAGGAATGCCTGGCTGGCATCCGTACTACCATCCAGCAGCGCATTCAAGCGACCAGCTATGATCCCCGTGCGGTGATCATAGCCCTGGCAGCTCATGCGGCCCGGAGAATGACAGGCAGTGCCCTGGTGCTGAAGCTATCGCCAGCGGGGTGGGCCGCGCTAACCAAGGACGATGTGACAGAGATCGGTCGGCGCGCGGGGCGAGAGGCAACCGTCTTCACCCTCGCGGTGGATGCCACCATGGTGGATGGCGGGGTGTTGCTCGAGGACAGCGAGGGACGACAGACGTGGGACAACCGTCTGTGCGCCCGTTTGGAGCGCTTGTGGCCGGCATTGCGCACACAGGTGGCCGTTCAAACCAGATTGCTTTATGATGGGCCAGCAACCGGAGACGCACGATGATGCCAGTCGGTAACTCATTGGTGAGCGGCGTCAGCGGGCCCACGGTGACCGCGATTGGCATGGCCGAGGCGCAGATGTATGAAGTCGTTGAAGTTGGCGAGCTTGGCCTGATCGGTGAAGTTGTCCGACTGCTTGGCGATCGCGCGACCATCCAGGTGTACGAGGACACTACGATGCTGAAGCCCGGGGCGCCCGTGCGGCGCACCGGCGCGCCACTCTCGGTCTGGCTCGGGCCCGGGCTGCTCGGCGGAATCTATGACGGCATCCAGCGGCCGCTGCCAGGCCTGCTGGCCCATAGCGATGCTTGGATCCGACCTGGCGAGAAGATCGACCCGCTAGACTTGCGTAAAAAATGGAACTTCACCCCCCTGCTACGAGCCGGCGACACCCTGTCAGCCGGCCAGATGCTGGGCGAAGTCGCCGAGACCGGCCTGGTGAAGCACCTTGTCATGGCACCCCCGGGCCTTACTGGTGTGATCCGATCCGTAGTCGCCCAAGGTGCGTACACCCTTGAGGATTCCTTGGCGGTCGTCACAACGGCCGCCGGCCCGCGCGAGCTACGCATGCTGCAGAAGTGGCCGGTGCGGGTCGCGCGCCCCATCCGGGAGCGCCTGCGCATTACCGAACCCCTGCTAACGGGGCAGCGAATCATTGATGCACTCTTCCCGCTGGGCAAAGGGGGCACGGCGGTGATCCCGGGCGGCTTCGGCACGGGCAAAACCATCACACAGCACCAGTTGGCAAAGTGGTCCGATGCCGAAATCATCCTCTTTATCGGTTGTGGCGAGCGCGGTAATGAAATGACCGAAGTGTTGCGCGACTTCCCGGAATTGCAGGACCCTCGCAGTGGACGCCCGCTGATGGAGCGGACCATCCTGATCGCGAACACGTCGAACATGCCGGTGGCGGCACGCGAAGTGTCCATCTACACCGGCATCAACCTTGCCGAGTACTACCGGGACATGGGGAAGAGCGTCGCCGTGCTCGCCGACTCGACCAGTCGCTGGGCCGAGGCGCTGCGCGAACTGGCGGCGCGGCTGGAGGAGATGCCCGCTGAGGAAGGGTTCCCAGCCAGCCTGCCAACACGCCTGGCCCAGTTTTACGAGCGCGCCGGCGCTGTCACCACCCTGGGCGGCGCGCGCGGCTCGATCAGCATCGTCGGCGCCGTCAGTCCGCCGGGCGGGGACTTTGCCGAACCGGTTACCCAGCACACGCGACGCTTCACCCGCTGCTTCTGGGCGCTCGACACGGAACTGGCCAATGCACGCCACTACCCCTCCATCCACTGGCTCCACTCCTATTCGGAATATGTGGAGGACGTCAGCGCGTGGTGGGAACAAAAAGCCCCCGGCTACCGCGCACTGCGCAATGAAACGCTCGCCCTGCTACAGCGGGAGGAGCGCCTCCAACAAATTATAAAACTCGTCGGACCTGACGTGCTCCCGGATTCACAACGACTCATCGTTTTCATCGCCGATCTGCTCAAGGACGGCTTTCTCACTCAGAATGCTTTTGACGAGAAAGACATGTTCTGTTCACCGGAACGGCAGGTGGCGCTGCTCCGACTCATCTTGACCCTCTACCGGCGTGGCAAAGAGCTGATCGAAGCGGGCACGCCGCTGGCGAAACTCCGCAGCCTCACGAGTGTGCCACGTCTGCTCCGCGCAAAATCCACCTTCAGCGACGCCCAGATGGATGGCCTCGCACAATTGGAACGCGAACTAGCAAAAGAGTTGGATGAACTGGCACACGCACAGGCCCATGGCCCGGGGAGCCAAGCATGAAGCGTCTGGATTTCACCGTAGAAGACCATGGCCTGCAGTACACGGGCGCCTCCCGCATCGAGGGACCGCTGGTCTTTATCGAGCGCGTACAGGACGTCGGCTACGACGAGGTCGTGGAGATATTGGATCCTGCCGGCCACCTGCGACTTGGCCGCGTGCTGGAGATCTCGCAAACGCATGCCGTGGTACAAGTGTTGGAAGGGACCAGCGGTCTCGCCACCCGGTCCCTGCGGGCCCGTTTCCTGGGCGAAAGCTTTCGGCTCCCGGTTTCGCAAAATATGCTCGGCCGGATCTTCGACGGGTTAGGCCGTCCCGCGGACGGGGGCGCGGCACCACTCTCGAGCGATCTGCGCGACGTCAATGGACTGCCGATCAACCCGGTAGCCCGTCGCTACCCGCGCGAATTTATCCAGACTGGCATTTCCGCGATCGACGGCATGAACGCCCTGGTCCGGGGGCAGAAGCTGCCGATCTTCTCCGGCAACGGTCTGCCGCATGACCGTCTGGCCGCGCAGATCATCAGGCAGGCGCGTCTAGTAAACGAGACAGCCGGCTTCGTAATCGTATTCGCAGCCATGGGGATCAAGCACGATGTAGCAGAGTTCCATATCCGCAACTTGCGTGAATCCGGGGCCTTGGCCCATGCCGTCATGTTCCTGTCCCTGGCCGATGCGCCGAGCGTGGAGCGGTTGCTCACGCCACGGGTGGCCCTCACCATGGCCGAGCACCTCGCGTTTGCGTGCGGACAGCACGTGCTGGTGCTTATGACCGACATGACCAACTACTGCGAGAGTCTGCGGGAAGTCGGCTCCGCGCGCGGCGAAATTCCCGGGCGCAAGGGGTATCCGGGATACCTGTACTCCGATCTGGCCAGCCTCTACGAGCGAGCCGGTCGCATCGAGGGTGCCGCGGGATCGATCACGCAGACCGCAATCCTCACCATGCCTGCGGATGACATCAGCCATCCGGTGCCAGACCTGACGGGGTACATCACCGAAGGGCAGATCGTCCTGGATCGCGAACTATTCCAGCGCGGCATCTATCCGCCGATTGCCGGACTGCCGAGTCTATCGCGCTTAATGAAGGACGGCGTCGGCGCCGGATACACGCGGGCGGATCATCCGGCACTGGCCAGTCAGTTGTTCGCCTGCTATGCCTATGTCAAACGGGTGCGGGGCCTGGCAGATGTGATCGGCGAGGAAGATCTAAGCCCGCTCGATAAGCGCTACCTGCAGTTCGGCGAAGCGCTCGAGCAACGCCTGTTGCGCCAAGGTGAGCACGAGAACCGCCCCATTGCCCTCACGCTGGACATCGGGTGGGAGGTGCTCTCCCTGCTGCCGCGCGATGAACTGCACCGGGTAAGCGATGCCCTGGCGCAGCAGCACTACCACGGCGCCGAGTTGCTCGCATGAAAGTAACGGCACGTTACGTAGTCTTCGTGAACGGCGTGGCAAATCACGGCCACGACGTTACCGCGCGAGGGATGGCATGCTGCACGTAACGCCCACGAAATCCAACCTGTTAACCCTAAAACGGCAGCTAAGCTTTGCCGAGGAGGGGTATGATATGTTGGAGCAGAAGCGGCAAATCCTGGTCCTTGAACTCATGCGTCGCCTGTCGCGCGTGCGGGAACTCGAAGACGCCACCGGCGAGGCGCTGCGCGGCGCCCACGCGGCGCAGCGGGCCGCCACGCTTGATATCGGCAGCGAGGCTCTCGACCGCGTAACCCAGGGCACGCCGCGCGAGCACGAGGTCACGCTGTCATGCCAGCATCTGATGGGTATGCGCCTGCCGTCGAGCCGCGCGCAACTACAGACGACAGGGGCACCATTCGGTGCGGGGGGCACATCCGCGAACACCGATCTGGCAATGCTTCAATTTCTCGAAGTTCTACCGCTGCTGGGTGAGCTGGCAGGTTTGCAGAACGCCGTGCTGCGCCTGGCGCAGGAACTCCGCAAAACGCAGCGTCGCTCCAACGCCCTCTCCAAGCGTCTGATCCCCGCCTACCGCGAAACCATCGCCTACATCGCCAGCGCACTGGAGGAGCGGGATCGCGAGGCCCTTACGATCCTAAAGATGATACGTGACCGGTTGGTAGAAAAAGCCGGTGCTTTGTAAGATGGAAAACAACCGCCCGCTTATTTCAATAACCCGGGCAGGAACGTGGTCAGGCAGGGAATGTACGTGATCACCAGCACACCCACAAACAGGATCAGCAGCATGGGGAGCACCGCGCGCATGACCTCCAGCATCGGCTTATGGAACCGGTACGAGGCCAGTAGCAGGTTTAGCCCCACCGGCGGAGCAATGAACCCCAGTTCCATGTTGACCAGGAAGATGATCCCCAGATGCACGGGGTCAATCCCCAGGGCCATCCCGACCGGCACCAGCAACGGGACCACCACCACAATTGCGGCATAAATCTCGATCAGCCCGCCGATAAACACCAGGATCACATTGAGCCCCAGCAGGAAGAGCCACCTGGATTTGACGGTACGCCCGGCCCACTCTACCAACTGATCAGGGATCTGAGCCTGCACCAGATAATGCGTGAATCCTAGCGCCACCCCCAGGATCAGCAGCACGCCACCCACCAACAGACCGCACTCCGTCATCACCCGCAGCACATCCTTAACCGGATGCAGGTCGCGGTGTATCACGGTCGTGATCAGGAAGGCAAAGGCCGCGGTCACCGCCGCTGCCTCGACCGGTGTGGCAAACCCGCCAAACAGCGCTATCAGCGCCACCGCGGGGAGCAGCAACTCCCATTTCGCCTCCGCCATGGTCTGCCAGGCCTCACGCAGATTGAACTTCTGTAGATGCACAGCCGCATGCGGCTGCCGGCGGATCCCCCACCACGCCGTCAGCGCCATCATCAACACCCCGGGGATCAACCCGCCCAGGAACATCTTCTCCATGGTCACGCCATGGGCCTGGCTACCGCCCATGTTCGCCATGACCGTGCTGGCAATGATGGAGTAGAGAATCACCGGCAGGCAGGGTGGGAAGAGCAACCCGAGCGATCCGGCCCCAGTTAGTAACCCCAACGCATCGCGTTCGGAATAACGGGCCGCACGCAAAACCGGCAGCAGCAAACCACCCATCGCCAGAATGGTTACGCCGGAAGCACCGGTAAAAGAGGTGAAGAAGGCGCAGACCAGCACCGTGACAATCGCCGGACCACCGCGGAAGGCGCCGAACCACGCCTGAAACACGCGCACCAACCGCTTGGACGCACCGCTCTCCGCCAGGAAATAGCCGGCCAAGGTGAACAGCGGGATGCTCGGCAGCGACTGACTCGTGACCAGCGAATGATGTTTGAGAGGCATCGTCGCCAGCGGCAACTGATCCCCCCAGAATAGAATCAACGCGGCGCCACCAATCGCGGTAAAGACCGGTGCGCCCAGAATCGTCACCAGCAGCAGCAAAACCAGGGCCGGCCAGACCAAGTGGGCTGGATCCACGCCCGGAAAAAAGCCCAACCCAATCACCGCCCCCGCGATCAGCATCGCGCTGAGACGCCCGGCCCACTTGTCCGCCGCAAACCAGAACAACCGCCACGCCATCAGCCCAAAGCCCACGGGCAACGACAACTCCACCACCCAAACCGGTATGCCGTAGACTAACAGTTCACCGGCCGTGCGTTCCGACCACACAAAGGTCACGCTGGCCGCGCACAGCAGCACACAGATGGCCGCGGCCACCCCGCCGCTGATCAGGCGCGCCGTGTCTTTGGCGCGCCCCTGCAGGAACCCCGCAATCGTTGAAAACGTCAGCAACCGGTTTTCCCGCGCGGCAATGGCAGCCCCTGCCATGCCGATGATGAGCGTGGCATTTTGCACCAGCAGAATGGAGCCGCTGATGCCAACCTGAAAACGGCGGAGTACGATCTCCAGCAGCGGCAGCACCACCGCCAGTGCCAGCGGCACCACCAGCAGCAGATTCTCCGCGCCGCACAGCATACGTCGCCACCCGGTTCGCCGCACAGGGGACGGAGTGGGCGTATGGGTGGCCTCGATATGCATGCGCAGATTCCCGTCAGGTAGCGTGAAGATCGCCGGCTATTTTTGCTGTGCCATCGTGCGCCGCGTCTTAACCAGACGCTGCACTTCGTCAAAGATGTCACTGGGTACCAGTTGCCCGCGGATATCTGGATAGAGTAGCTCAGCCGCAGCACGCCATTGCGATTCCACTTCCGGCAAAACCGGATGAACGGTGAGCCCGCGCTTTTTCATTGCTTCCACCGCCAGGTCGCCTTCCACCCGGCTCTTGGCCTGAATCTCCTTGCCCGCCGTGGTCGCACTGTCCCGCAGGAGGAGCCGGGTCTCTGCAGGGATCTTATCCCAAGCATCTTTTTTGACGACACACGCGCCCACGAGAGGGGCCCAATTCAAGTCCAGCATATGCGGGGCGTTCATATCCAACTGCCCGGCTAGGGCAAAGATCGGCGGTAGGGCGGCCGTATTGATCAAGCCGGTCTTCAGGCCGGGAAGGATATCGCCGGTTTCCAGACCCACCGGCCCATAGCCGGCCTTGCGCATCATATCCATCTGAACCACGTCGCCGGCCCAGACGAAGATCTTCATCTTCTTCAGCTCTTCGGGGGCGTTCAGGGGTTGACGGGAGAAGTAGCGAACCCATCCGGCATTGACCCAGAAGAGCACCTCATACCCTTTTTCCTGCAAGCGTTTTTCCAGCATCGGACGCAACTGCTCCTGGATGGCATCCACCTCGTCCAGATCGCGAAAGAGCATGGGTGCATATTGCAACCCCACCACCCCCGGCTCAATCTTCGAAAGCCCCACGGCGGTCAGCAACCCGGCCTGCAAGGCATTCACATTCATCAGCCGCACCATGTCGGCCTCACTCCCCTGTGTGCCGTCCGGATAGACCACCAGCTTGACACCGCCGGCGGCCTTACGCCACTGCTCCACCATGGTCTGCAGGGATTGATGGTAGACCGAGCCGCGCGGGGCCAGCGTGCCGAGATTTATGCGCACCTGCTTTTCGGCTGCGGCCGCCGGGAGCACGCCGCAGCAGGTCATCATCGCCAAGGCTAGCCGCAGCAGGTTCTTTTGCCACATTCTTGACATCGTCATACTTTCTATTTGTTGGGCTTGGGCAGAAACAGCTCATCCGTGCGTGACAACAGCCACCGTGCGCGCCGTTGCATAATCAGGTTCGCCAGGCGCCACGGCGGCTTGGCGTCCACATCAATGGAAAGCGCCAGGCCCAACTGCGCCTTGAACCCGTCCAAGTCCTGCTGCTGCACACAGACGGCCTCCGCCCAAGACACAAAAGGGCTGGCCTGCTGCCCGCCACTCAATGCCAGGGCGCGCTCATAATGGGCGCGAGCGCGGGGCAGCGGATCACCTGCCACCCCCTGGCGGCTGAATTCGTAGCTGATGTAGAAGGCATGCAGCGCGCCGGCCTCAAAGCGTTCGTCCAGCGTTAGGGCCCGATCCATCAGCGCCTCGGCTTGCGGCAGATCCGCGATTAGGTCCGGATTGTCCTTGGATACGGCAATGGCCGCGAACCATGACAAGGCGCACCAATAAGCTTGGGGCACATCCTCCTTATTCAGCACCTGCACCGCCAGCCGCGCGTCCTTCTGTAAGGTCTTGGTGATGCCGGGGTGGGTAAGCTCCAACCCGCGTAAGCCGTAATTGCGTGCCCGCAGATAGAGCCGTCCGGCGCGCTTGCGTAACCGTAGCGCGGCAGCAAAATCCTTCTCCTCCAGTTCATCGGCCTCCTGCTGCACATAAGCATACGTATACTGCGTAAAGCCGCTGGAGGTGGCAAAGAGCAGCCCGGCATGCCGCGGATTTTCATCCAGCAGGCTTTCCATCAGTTTCAGGCTGAATGGCACCGCAGCCTTGATCAGTTCCGGGTCATCGTCGGCGGCAAAGGTCGTGCCGCCCGCGGCCAGCGCGTCCCCCACCCGATTCACCGCCAAGCGCTGTATGGAACAGCCCGAGGTGGCCACCAGCCACAGCACCATCAAAATATTCAAACAAACCTGCATGGCGCGCATAGTGGCACAGGGCACAGTGGACTGACAAGCCGCAAAGCCTGGTTAGGCCCCCTTCGCGTCAGCCTGCTTCTTGGCCGCTACCTCCTTGGCATCGCGCTCCCCCTCCTCGCGCCCCTTTTTGAACTCGCCGATACTGCGCCCCAGCGACCGCGCTAGGTCAGGAATACGCTTGGCACCGAACAGCAGCAGGATTAACAGCGCCAGCAGGATTAACTCTTCCGGATTGATGCGTCCGAATAATGCCACCGGTGTCATAGCCATCCCCCTCTCACGCTCATCCACGCAAACGATTACTCACGGCCATGGCTGGCGATAGCCCGCGAGGTCTCACGATCCGCCTCGCGACGCTTAATGGTCTCGCGACAGTCATCCTGGGTCTTGCCCCGACATACCGCCAACTCGACCTTCACGATGCCCCGCGCCGTTAAATATAACCGCAAAGGGATCAAAGCCATCCCCTTTTGCTCCTGCAGGGCCTGCAGTCGGCGAATTTCTTTCCGATGCACCAACAAGCGCCGCGTGCGCAGCGTATCGTGATTGAAACGGTTGCCGAATTCGTAAGGCGGGATGGAAACCTGTTGCAGGAAGAGCTGCCCCTTGTCCACCTTGGCATAGGCACCCGCTAACCCGGCCTCGCCGTTGCGGACCACCTTGACCTCCGTCCCCAGCAATTCGATCCCCGCCTCGAGTTTCTCCAGAATGGAGTAATCGTGCGAGGCTTTGCGATTGACCGTCAGATTCCGGCCGGCACGTGCGGATTTGGCATCCTGACTCATGGGATCAAGCCACCGGCAGCGCGAGACCAGCCTGCGCACCAACGCCGCAAACGGCTACTCCGTCCACTTAGACTGCTTTTCTTTCAGCCGGGTGATGGTATCGAAATCAACCTCAGCCACGATTTTCCCCTCGGCAATTTCGCGCAGAACGATATCTAAGCGGTCCTCATCCGGGGAGAGCGGTTTCACATAGGGGTGCATCCCGGCGTTGAGTTGACGAACCCGTTTGGAAACAATGTTCACCAGCACGGGTACGCTGGGGATCCGGGTCTTGGCCTTCTCAAGCTGTTCAAGATTCACAAGGACGCTCCTTTTCGGGGTGAACGGCTATAATAGAAAAATATGGGCGGGGCGTCAACCGATGCATTTACAAAATATACCCGCGGCTATTCATGCGATTCTTCCCCGTACATCTCGCGCATCTTACCCCGACCTGATCTGAAACCGACTGCCCCCCCGCAGCACCAACGTCGGAGACGGCCCATGCCCCCCTCGCCGGGCGACGCCCGGGCTCAGGTAGAGAACGGCACAAACTGCGGATGCGCGCGTAATTGCGCCGCAAACCCAGCCTGCATCTCGGGCGTGACATCCGCCGGATAGCGGGCACCACTGCGCTCCCAGCGCGCCAGCCAGCGCCCGTCTAAGAGTGATACAACGGACGCGCCGGCATCAGACAGGCAGGACGGCGCGGTACAGGCCATCGTGGTTTCGTTCTTTGGCCCGGTTGGCGCACCACGTGCCACATGAAACCCAGCCCAGAGCAGAGCGGCACGAATCGCCGTGGAGGTGGTATACGTGTAGAGCGCGCTCTTACCGGGCATGGCCGCGCGAAAAATCCGCGCGAAAATCCCGGCCGTCCATAAAGGCCCATCCGTCTTGTAGGAAAACGGGTCGTAAAAGATCAGGTCCGGTCGGGGCGCCCCAGCCAACTGCTCCTGGAAATCACCGGCTAGCAGGACCCATTGCAACCCGCCTGACGCATGCGCCCAGCCCGACTGCCGCAGCAGCGTGCTGGGGGCCGCATGATGCAGGTGGGGAAACCGCGCCGACTCCCGCACCGCCAACCGCAGCGCATCCAAATCACGCTCATAGCTGACGATCCGTAACGGGCGCAGCGGCGCGCCCGTGGCCTGCAACGCCTCCCAGCAACGTACGGCCGCCATGGCGTTGGTAGCGGCCCCCAGCCCAACATCCCAAATCACCAGTTCCGGCGCGTCGGCCTGGCGCAACCGGCTCGCCAGGTTGGACTGTGCCACATACAACTGCTGCGCTTCCTCCATGGGATTGCTGACCGAGTGCATGACTTCCCCGGAACTGCACTGGCGAATACTACAAAACCCTTGCGGCGCCACCTGCACCTCATAATCGCCCAAGCGGGGGCGTTGCACCGCACGTGGCTGGGGGCGCCGCGCCCCCGGATCCTCTCCATCTACCCGTGCCCAAGCCAGGCGTTTCGTCTGGTAATACGCGCAAAAATCGCCGGCCACCACCTGCGCCCGCATTTCGCGCATGCTGCGATGATAGAAATGCAGATTGTGCACCCCGATCAGATGCCAGCCCAACGCCTCCTCGGCCTTGATCAGATGGTGCAGGTAGGCCCGCGCGTAGCGGCGGCAGGTGGGGCACGCACACGTCGCATCCAGCGGCTGGTCCTGCAGGCGGTACCAACCGCGTCGCATGTGCAGGCGCCCTTCGGACGTATAGGCGGTGCCGCGCTGCGCCAGCGAGGTCGGAATGATACAGTCGAACATATCCACGCCGCGATGCACGGCCTCTAGCATATCTACCGGCGTGCCCACCCCCATGAGATAGCGCGGCCGCTCGCGGGGCAGGCAGGCCGTGGCCGCCGCCGTCAAATCTTCGCGCTGCGCGCGCGTCTCGCCTACGGCTAACCCCCCCACGGCAAACCCGTCAAACGGCAAACTCGTTAAAAAGGCCGCACAGGTCTCGCGTAAATCCGGAAAGGCCGCCCCCTGCACAATGCCGAAGAGCGCCTGCGGCGAATCGCCGCGCGCCGCCAAGCTCCGTTCGGCCCAGCGGTGTGTCCGTGCCATGGCGGCCTCGGCTTCCGCACGGGGCGCCGTGGAGGGAATGCATTGATCCAGCGGCATCATGATGTCGCTGGCGATCGCCTGCTGCATGGCGATGCTGGTTTCTGGCGAAAGCAGCAGCCACCGCCCGTCAATATAGCTCTGAAACATCGCCCCGGCTTCCGACATCCGGCACGACTGCGGCATGGAAAAGATCTGGTAGCCGCCGGAATCCGTCAGCACCGGGTGGTCCCATTGCATAAACCGGTGAATGCCGCCGAACTTTTCAAAGACCTCGGCGCCGGGACGCAGCATCAAGTGGTAGGTATTGGCCAGCAACACCGTGGCGCCGGCTTCGCGCAGCGACTCCACGGTCTGGCACTTGACCGTGGCCTGCGTCCCCACCGGCATAAAGACCGGCGTCTGGACCCGCCCATGACGCGTTTCGAATTCACCGGCACGCGCCCCGGAATTGGGCGCCTCCGCCGCTAGGGTAAAAGGGAGACGAGACATGTGTTATTCAATCCTGCCCCAGCGGTGGGAGGCAAAAGGCCAATAGATCATGGATGCCGGTCCCAGCAGGTTGCGACGGGGCACGGCACCCCAGTACCGGCCATCCAGACTGTTCCGGGTGTTGTCGCCCATGGCAAAATATTCATCCGTCGCCAATTGAATGCTATCCGCCTCCGTTCGCAGCGCATGCAGATAGCGTCCATCCACCGCCCCGACTACCTGATAGCCGGCATACGGCGCCGCCCAAGAGGCCAGTTTCTCCCGCCGGGCCACACGCGCGATGGTCGGCGGCGGTGCCGCCAGCGGCGCCCCATTAATCCAGATTTCCGGCGGATGGATGGCGAGCGTTTCGCCCGGCAACCCACACATGCGTTTGATGTAATGAGTGCCCTGTTGCAACCCATGGATCCCCTGCGTGGAAAAGACCATCACTTCGCCACGCTGCGGCCAGCGGAAATTCCAGGCCCAGCGGTTGACAAACACGAAGTCCCCCGTGGTCACAACCCCGCTCCAGAGCGTCTCCCCGGCTGGATGTTCCACCCCGAACCCGGACAGGAGCGGAAACCAGGGGATCGTCGGATCGCCGGTAACGGCTCCAGTTGCCCAGGCGGACAAAACCGGATACAAAAGCTCGCAAACCTGTCGCTCCACGTCCGCCTCCACCACGCGGCGTTGCCCCTGCTCTTCGCAGACGCGGTAGGCGACGAGCACCGCGTTCCACCACGCGGCCTCCCGCCCCGATCCCGTTCGCTGGGCCCAATCGACAAGGGCCGTCACAACCGGGGCCACCTTCTGCCATGCCATGGCCCTGGCCTCGTCCGTAGCATTCGGCGCGGCCGCCGCCTGCATCCAATAGGCCAACTGGCGCAACGACTCTGCCGTTTGTTTCTGCCGCGGCGCATCCGGCACCCAATTTCGCTGAAAAAGTCCCGTCTGGCGGGCACAGACATCATTCGGCAGGAAATAGAGTTCATAGCCGCGATCAAACCAAGACAACCCTACGCGTCCCCCCACCGATGCAAGCAGGCGGACCAGCGGTGCTTCCCGTCGGATCACCGCCTCCGTAGGCAAAGCACCTGGCCAACGGCCACAAGCCACCGTGGTATACCCCGGCACCCGGTCATCGCCCCACAACACCGCCACCTTGCCGGGGCGCCGCGTCTCCACCTGCGTGAACCACTCGCCCGCCCACAGCCAGTTGGCCATCTTCATCCCCGGCAGATCCCGTGTGCGCGGCGCCGCTTGCTCGACCGAACTGATCCCATAGAGCGTTGGCTGCATGGAACCGGTAGGAATCTGAAATGGCTGATAAAAGTAGGCGCGAAATGCCATGGCCACACCCAGCGCCACCACCAGCACTTCAAAGTTCTCTCGCCAGCCGGGCATGGCACAGGGCGGCGTCAAGGCCTCGATGCGCGCCCCGAGCGATTCGCAGGCTGCGGGCAACGCTCCGTCGTCGCGTGAGCGGTGCGCCTGTACCGCGCCCTGAATGGCCGCATCCAGGGCGGAGAGTTCAGCGGGGGGGAGCAGATCCTCGCGCATATGGCGCAACCCACGGGCGTGATGCAACAGGGCTTGCAAATGGTTGCGTTGTTTGCGGCGTTGCCAGAAATTCATGAGAGATCCAAAAGTGGTTTACGCGGTACAGCGCGCGTACGCGGCTGCTTATTCGTTCTCGCTGCGCCCCCCGCGCAACACGGCGATGAACGCATGTTGCGGCACATTGACCGTGCCGAACTCCTTCATGCGTTTTTTGCCTTCCTTCTGCTTCTTGAGCACCTTCTGTTTGCGCGTGACATCGCCACCATAGAGCTTGGCCGTCACGTCCTTGCGGAAGGGGCGAATATCCTCGCGTGCAATGACATTACGCCCGATGGCGGCCTGCACCGGAATCTTGAACATGTGGGCAGGAATCGTATCCGCCAAGGCTTTACAGATCTGCCGGCCACGGCCGACGGCCTTGTCGCGGTGCACCATCACGGAGAAGGCGTCCACGATTTCGCCGTTCAGCATTACATCCATGCGCACGATGTCACTGACCTGGTGGCCGGCGGGTTCATAGTCCATGGAAGCGTACCCGCGACTGAGGCTTTTGAGGGTGTCATGGAAGTCAATCAGGATCTCATTCAACGGCAGTCGGCAGGTCATGATCACGCGCTTGGCATCCACACTCTCCGTGGCCTGCATCTCGCCACGGCGTTCCATGACCAGGCGCAGCATATCGCCGATGCAGGTGTTGGGGCAGATGATCGTGGCTTTGATCATCGGCTCCTCAATGCGATCAATGCGCGTCACATCCGGCAGGTGTACCGGATTATCAACCTCCATCACGTCGCCGTTGCTGAGGTGGACGCGGTAGACCACGCCTGGGTGCGTGTTGATGATATCGAGATCAAACTCGCGGCGCAACCGCTCCTGCACCACCTCCATGTGCAGCAACCCGAGAAAGCCGCAACGATAGCCAAAACCCAGCGCCACGGAACTCTCCGGATGGAAGGTAAAGGCCGAGTCGTTCAGATGCAGTTTTTCCAGCCCCTGGCGCACCTTTTCATACTCATCACTGCTGACCGGATAAATGCCGCTGAAAACCATCGGCCGGATTTCTTTGAAGCCCGGCAGCAGTTCGGTGGCACCATCCTTGGCACAGGTCACGGTATCGCCGATCTTGATCTCGCTGGGGTCCTTGATGGTGCCCACGAGATACCCCACCTGCCCCGCCTCGAGCACTGGCACCTGTTTCTGGTCCGGACTGAAGACCCCCACCTCTCGCACCTGTGTGGCCACACCGCTGCCCATGAAGCGTACGCTGTCCCCCACCTTAATACGGCCATCCACCACACGGACGTAGGTGATCACGCCGCGAAAGACATCAAACACGGAATCAAAGACTAGCGCCCGCAGTACCGCATCCGAGCCGCGTGTTTTGGGGGGTGGAATGCGCTGCACCACGGCTTCCAGCACATCGGGGACGTTCAGCCCGGTTTTCCCACTAATCAGTAGCGGGTGGTCCATGGAGATGCCCAGAATGTCCTCGACCTGGCGTTTGACCTCCTCGACGTTGGCCGTGGGCAGGTCCACCTTATTAATGACCGGGATCACTTCCAGCCCGTTGCCAATGGCCAGATAGGCATTCGCCACGGTCTGCGCCTCCACGCCCTGCGCCGCATCAATCAGCAGAATAGCGCCTTCGCAGGCGCCCATGCTGCGCGAGACCTCATAGGAGAAGTCCACATGGCCGGGGGTGTCAATGAGGTTAAATCGGTACGTCTGGCCATCCTTGGCCGTATAGTGCATGGAGACCGGGTGGCATTTGATGGTAATGCCACGCTCGCGCTCCAGATCCATGGCATCGAGCGTCTGCTCGCGCATGAGGCGCATCTCGATGGTCTTGGTCAGTTCGAGGATGCGATCCGACAGCGTCGTTTTGCCATGATCAACATGGGCAATGATGCAGAAGTTGCGTGTCTGTGCGACTGTTTGTTCCATGGTTTTTTTTTGCCGGATCGGTCATTACCGGGCCGATCCATCCGGTTGCAATCCTCATCCCTGGCACATGCGTCCGTAGGCGGCGGTGGTTGCCGCACGCATTTCGGACACTCCGGCACGCATATCCGCCAGCCGGAAAAGCGCGCTTCCCGCTATGAACCCATTGGCGCCATGCGCGGCACAATCCGCCGCCGTACCGTTATTAATGCCGCCATCCACCAGCAGGCCCAACTTCCCCTGCCCCAGGCGATCGGCCTCCCGACGGATGTCCGCCAGTTTTGCTAGCATCCCCGGCAGGAACGGCTGGCCGCCATAGCCGGGCTCCACGGTCATCACCAATACTTCGTCAACCTCCGCCAGAAAGGGAAAAACGGCGGCGGCGGGCGTGGCGGGTTTGAGCGTCAGCCCCGTACGCACCCCGGACTGCCGGATCTGCGCCAGCGTGCGCGACAAATCGCAGGCGGCCTCGACATGGATCAGCAGGGACGCTGCGCCGGCATCGATAAAGCGATCCATCAGCAGATGCGGATGGGTCATCATCAAATGCACATGCAACGGCAGGCCGGGCACGGTTCGATGGGCCATGGCGGTCACATCCGGGCCGAAACTCAGATTCGGGACAAAATGGGCATCCATGATGTCCACATGCAGCGCATCCGCCCCAGCCGCCGCCACGCGGCGGCATTCTTCGGCCAAACAGCCGTAATCGGCCGCCAACAAAGATGGTAGGATGGCAATGTCCATGGGTCCCTAGTGTCGCAGATCAAATCGCAAAAAGCAACGTTTGCGCAACCCACTACCCTGTCTGGCGCTGTGGCGCGCGTATCGGGCACGCGCCCCCAGCCATCGCCTACCCAAAAAACCAAAGAAGTCTACATTATCGCTAAGAAGTGGTAGGCCGAGCGGGGATCGAACCCGCGACCCCGTGATTAAAAGTCACGTGCTCTACCGAACTGAGCTATCGGCCTGCATTGGTGCGCGCACATAGAAACAGATTTAGCCGCGTGTGTCAATTCGTACCGCAACGCGCACGTCACTTACTACCCTACGGTGCGGCGGCCCGCACGCGCGATCGGCGCGCCGGCGCAAAAAAGCGCACGTCCCGTGCGGGCCTAGGACCTCACGGCTGTAACAGATGGACCTGACGGCCGGACATCAGGTTATACTGGCTCATGGCCACGCGCCACCAAGGTGCCAATTCGCGATCCGGTTGCAACCAGATGCGCGAGTGCAGATCCAGCACCACGCCGGGATGCAACAGCAAGGCCATCTGCTCGCGTTTACTGAGTGCGGCCGGCCCCTCTTTCAGCACGCGTTCGACCAGCAATCGATAATACCCTCCCACCTCATGATCAGTCTTACCGCCGCGCTGCCGCAGCAGCGCCACATGCACAGAATTCACCAGTGGGTCCAGAATCACCTGCATGAACCCGCGATGCAACCAGAGCGCCTGCGGCGGCGGGACGACCTCCTCATAGGCTGAGAGCCGTTGCGTATATTCGGCGACTTCCCGGCACGGCAAGGTCTCCGTGGGTGTGACCAACAGACGTGCGCGCCGCAGCAGATCACTGAACCCCTGGTGGCTCAGCAGAATCGAGAGCGGCACGGACAACACCATGCCGAGCAGCACCGGCGACATCCAGAGCAGGAAATGCGGCGAAATACGCAACGCCAGCAAACTCCAGGCCAGCCCGATCAAAACGTGACTCCAATGCGTCAACATGGCTTCCCGCCAATCCACGCCGGCGAAGTCACGATTCTGCGTCGTCCAGTGCACGGTTCGCCCCAGCCAGACCGAGACCACGAAGACGGTGCCGAAGAGCATCTGGATGGGTGCTATCAGCGTGGCCACCACTTGTTCGATAAGCACACTACACACCAACCGGAAGGCACCACCAAAACGGCGGCACAGATCCGCCCGTTTCAGGATCACCAGTGTCGCTAGGATCTTCGGCAGGAAGAGCATCGTCATCATGACACCAAAGAGATACAGCGGCATCAGATCCAGCCAAGGCCATTGCAGGCGGTGCGCACTCCGGATAATAAAGCCCGTGCTCTCCACATCCACCATTGCGCCAGGCACGGTGCTCCGATACCAGAGGAACGTCCCTGCCAGCAGGAACAAGAGCCAAAGCAAGGACGAGACATACGAGAACACGCCCAGCCCGAGATGTAACCGGCTCATGGGGCGGAACCCTTTGGCAAATAACAGCCAGGCATGCTGCATGTTCCCCCGGCACCAGCGCAAATCGCGTTTGGCGTGATCAATCAAGGTGGGCGGCCCACCTTCAAAGCTACCGGGCAGATCATAGGCTAGCAAAACTTTATAGCCAAACTTGGCCATGAGGGCGGCTTCCACATAATCATGACTCATGTATTTTGTCGCGGCCCCACCACCAGGCAGGTCCGGCAGTCCGCAATGTTCAATAAACGGCTTCAAGCGAATAATCGCATTATGCCCCCAATAATTCCCCTCATCCAACTGCCAATAATGCTGGCCGGCGCTGAAGATCGGGCCATAGGCGGCACTGGCAAACTGCATTAACCGCGCAAAAGGCGTGACGCCCCCGCACAGCACCGGCGAACTCTGGATAATCCCCACGCGCGGGTCGGCCTCCATCAGGGCCACCATGTTCACCAGCGTGCGTCCTGCCATCAGACTGTCGGCATCTAGCACCAGCATGTAGCGATAGCGCCCCCCCCAGCGCCGGCAGAAGTCGGCAATGTTGCCGCTTTTCCGGTTGATCGGCATGCGGCGACGACGGTAAAAAATGCGTCCGAAGCCTTTCACCTGCTTGCAAAGTTCAACCCAGGCGGCCTCCTCCTCGATCCACTTATTCGGATCGTTGGAGTCGCTCAAAATAAAGAAATCAAACCGTGCCAGGGCGTCCATCCGGCTGAGCGAATGATAAATGACTCGCAACCCTTCATACACTTCGCGCACGTTCTCGTTGTAAATAGGCATCACAATCGCCGTTACCGGCAACTGATCGGGCTGGATCGTGTTGGGCAGCAGGCTGGTAATCCTGGTGCTGTCGTGCCCCCGGGCGAGCACCAGATAGCCTGCGCAGGCCTGTACAAACCCCTGCGCCACCATCGCACAGAGGGGGATAAACAGCACCAGCAACAACACCCGCGGCGCGGAGAAGTGCAAGGACCAGAGAATATCGCCGAACACGGCCGTCGCGAGGGCCGTAATCAAGACCACGGCCGAAAAGAACAGAAAGCGCCGACGCTGGCGTCGCTCAGGCGTGACCAGCGGTTTGGCGGTTAAGGTCGCATCCCACGCACCGGCCTCGAAGGCATGCTCGGCATGCTCCGCGGCAGGTGTAACCGGGGGGAGTTCTGTCGAAAGGGGCGCATCACTCATACACAAAACTCACCACGTGCGGGATTTATAGAACAGGACGGCAAACAGGATCAACATCAGCAGCCAAACCACCAGGGCTTGCAAGATCGGCCAGCGGTTCAGCGAGCCCAGCGTATCGCCGGCGATCTCTGGAAACCAGCCATAATCAATCGCGCGCGGCACCATGTTATTGATTTCCAGGTTGGGCCCTGCCACCAGCATACTGGCACGCATCTCCTTGACAAATTCCGGGGGAAAATCATCATCGGACAGGAAGGCATACGGCCAGCGATCCGGTCCATCGCAGAGCAGCAACGCGACCCGGCCGTCCACCAGGGAGTAGCGGCCGTCCTCAGCGGTTGGTTGCATCAATCGTGCAAACCACGCTTTCATCATATGCTGCGTTTCGCGAATGGCCAAGGTGGAGAGCGCATCGCCGCAGTCCGACGGACCGCGCTCCGCCACGCGCTGCAGGATGGTATGAATCAGGCGTGCGCGGTGCAGACGGCTGTTGATACGGCAAGCACGAAGGTAGTTTTCCACCTTCTCGTAGGCTTCGTTCCACTCCTCGGGCGAACCCCAAATCGGAACAAAGAGGGTCAATGTGTCACCAGCGGATAGGTCCATGTTTCACTCAATGCGTTACCATCCTTGTCGCGCAGGACAACCTGAAGCGACACCGGCTTCCCGGCTATGGTATCCATCACTTCAAAGCCCAACCGCCAGCCATGGATTTCCGGATTGGCCAGCATATGCACGCCATGCAGTTTACCCTGGTCGAGCGAGATGTCTGGCAGCGGTTCCTTCTGCGAAGCGCGTGCGAGTCGTCCGCCGGCAAAATCCAGTACCACGCGGCGCCCGGCGACAAACGAATTCACGGCGCGGGCCATGGGTGGCCAAGCGGGGTTATCCAAAAACCAATGCAGCCGCCAGGCGGCTTCCAACGGTTTGCCCGGCAACAGCGGCGCGGATGGTTGCCAATACGCCACAATGTTGTCGCCATATTCATTCCAGGTCGGCAGTTCGGCCAGCATCACATAGCCGAACCCCCAGTCGCCCCGTGGCTCCACCCAGACGCTCGGCCGTTTATGGTAATTCGCCTCGATGTCCTCATAACTGGTGTAGCGGCGATCGCGCTGCAGCAAACCGAAGCCACGCGGATTACGGGCGGTCAGGCGCTGCTCCTGCAAATACTGGGGGTTCCGCAACGGTCGCCACAGCCAGGCGCCGTCGCTGCGCGACAACAGCAACCCGTCCGCGTCATGCACTTCCGGACGGAATTCGCCATGATGATTAACCGTGTTTTCGCCAAACCAATACATGCTCGTGAGCGTCCCCAAACCATACCTGGTCAGGGGATGGCGGGCATACAACACACATTGGACATCCACAATCGTGTCTGCGCCTGGATAAACGGTGAAGCGATAGGCGCCGCACACGCTAATGCTGTCCATCAACGCATCAATCACCAGATTGGTGGCATTGGCCTCGGGCCGTTCGATCCAGAACTGTACAAAGCGCGGAAACTCCTCCTTATCCTCACAGCAGGAATTCACCGCCAAACCGCGAGCCGAAGTTCCGTAAATTTGCCCCTTGCCCAGAGCCCGGAAATACGAAACACCGAGAAACGAGATCAATTCGTCAAACTTACCCGGCTCATTCAACTGCTGCAGCACCCGGAAGCCGGCATAGCCAAGCGTATCGGGCAATTCCGCCTGGTTGACCGGCAACTGGTGATACAAAAAGCGGCTGGCTGAAAAAGGCAATGGCGTGGCTTGCCCACCCGCCACGGTGTGCAAAGAAATACCCTGCCGCTGCAGCGGACCGCCCAAATGATACATCATCAACCGGAAGGGGAGGTTTTCGGTGCGCCAGATGGCCTGATTAGAATCAAACTCGATGCATCGCATTTCATCATAACACAACTTGTCGAGGGAACTCGGCAAGCTGGTGGGAGCCTCCTGATATGGCGTCGTCGCCCGCACCTCCGCCAAGGCGCGCACCTGCTCAAAGTTTCCCGCTGCCTCTGCCAGGCAGCCACAGACGGCCCAGCCGCTGATGGCCGCCAGCATCAGACCACGTTGTAGTGTATTCATTTGCCGCCCTATTTTACCGTTCCGAGGGCACAACTCCAGCGAAAATTACAGAAGCAAAATCCTGATTGCACAACCACGACAACCTCGCTACCCTACCGATACGCAAAGCAAAGACCCGCGCGCGGCAGCCGGGCAAGGAGAACGTTCATGGCCAACCCTCGTACATTGCAGCAACTACAGGAATCATTGGAAGACGCCTTTTTTTTGGAGCAGGAGCGCAAGATTCTGGAAAACCGGCGGGCCCAGCGACAGCTTGAAGAGAACAAGCAGAACCTGGCGGCCGCCTCCGGCATTCAGAACGAAGCCGTGCTGGCGCGGCTGGTCGCCTTGCAGGTGCGGCCCGAGACGCTGGCCTCGCTGGCGCTGGTGCCGCTGGTTGAAGTCGCTTGGTGTGATGGCGAAGTAACCGGGGACGAACGCACCGCCGTGCTCCACGCCTCCCGCCAGGCCGCCGCGAAGCAACCCGGGCTGGACCACGAATTGCTCGCGCAGTGGCTGACACATCGACCGGCGCCCGAGTTATTCACGGCTTGGGAACAGTATGTCCACGGTTTGCGCGGCTTGCTGAGCCCAGCCGAGACACTCGCCCTGCAACAGGAAATCGTAACCCATGCCCGTCAGATCGCCCGCTCCAGCGGCGGCCTACTAGGATTAGGTACGGTTTCCGCGGCGGAACGGGCTGTCCTCACACGTATCGAAGCCGCCTTCACCTCTTGAACCACCCATGAGTACATCAGCCCCCGCCACCAGCAGCCCCCCCCCCGCGGACACCACCGGCAAGAGCCTCTGGCGGATCCGGACCGAAAAAGGCGAAGTTTTTGGCCCGTCCGACCTGGCCACCCTGAAGGTCTGGGCACAGGATGGCCGCCTGGCCCCCACGCACCAGATCAGCGATGATGAACGAACCTGGATGAGCGTGACCACCCTACCAGACCTGGAGATGGACTGGGTGGCGGAAGTCATGACCGGTTCGTTTTATGGTCCTATCCATAAAAGTGCCATGGTGGAACTGGTGCGGGAAGGGTCCATCCGCGCCACGGCACCGCTCTTTCAACGCAGCACGCCATCTGGACGCGCCCCGTCGGAACACGAACATCAATTGGAAAATCGCGTCCGGGAGCTGCAACAGGAAACGGCCCGCCGCGGCGCGGCGGCCGATGCGCTGCTGGCCGTGACCCGTGGCGAACTGGAGCAAGCACGCGCCGCCTTGCGGGCGCGGGATCTGGAATTCGATGCCGAGCGCCAAGAACATAAGGGGGCTCTGGCACGCATCCAAGCGGAACTGCTGAAGCGCGATAGCCGTATCAACTCTCTGGAAACCGACGCACAGCGACTGGAGCAACTCGCCCGGGAGCGGGGGATCTTGGAAACCCGACTGGCGGATGCCGAGCGTCAAACCTCCGATCACAACCGGCTGGTAAGCCAGCAGCGCGAAGAGGTGGAACAAGCACGGGCCCTGCAACGCGAAGCCGACCGGCATGCCAACCTGCTAAAGGATCGACTGTCTGGCCACGAACGCGAAACGGAGGCTTTGCGGGAGGCCACACGCGCGCTCCAACTGCGCTTAGGTTCCGTACGCAAACTCTTACAGCAAGCCAGCTGTTCCCTGGGAACGCAGGACGAAACCACGGACGCGGTAGTGATCGAATCCCCCCCCCGGCCGGCGACCTCGCGGCGCGCCATGGCCCGCCCCCGCTGGCCACCCCTGCCGGCGGGGCCGTCAAGCCCGGCATGTCGTTGGCGGACCTCGAGGCGCAAGCCCAGCGGGAACTGCGGCAACTGAACCACAAGGGCGGCTCATTATTCAAAGGTCGGTCCAAGAGTTGATCGCCACGGCAAGGACACTGGGTATGGCGCACGAAAAAAGCGATGCGAATCAATGGTTCCTGCGGATTGCAGGCGGCGCGGTCTTTGGCCCTGTTTCCGCCAAAGGGCTCCTGGTCTGGGCGGAACAAGGGCGTGTGGTACCCGGCAATGAAGTGTCGCCTGACCGGGAGAACTGGCTGCCCGCCGAACAACTCGCAGAACTCGAGATGCATTGGTATGTCAAGGCGGGTACCAAAACAGAAGGCCCTTTCAACCGCGTGGCCGCCGAAAGCTTCCTGAAAAGCAACAAGGCACCGGCCGGTGCCCGGCTGATCCACAGCCAGGACGTCGCCGCGGCACTGCCGGCCCGTCGCACCCCGGCCACCACCCGCACCGAACCGGAACCAACCGTCACGCCGCCCGCTCCACCACCCGAACGCAAAGCCAGCGCCACCATTCGTCACGCCGTACCGCCCGCCACCGATGCAAAACCCGCACCAGACGCACGTGACCACCACTTCGCCGAGTTGCCGATGTCTAGCGAGCAAACACTCGAAGCCACCACGCCGGCCGGCCAAACCGCCGTGAGCCAGGGCGCCTTGGAAGCGGAGCGCGACGAACTGCGCCGGCAACTGCAAGAGCTGCAAGCCCAACTCGAAAATGTACGCGCCAATGCGGACAAAGACGCCCTGAAGCGTGACCGCAAACTGGAGGCACTAAAACAGGATCTGCTCCGGTTACAACAGGAGCAGGAGCAAGCCCGCACCGTGCTCGAACTCGATTCAGCGCACGCACACGCCACCGTGCAAACGGAAATGGCAGAGCTGCGTGCGGCGACCGCCCAACAAAGCCGTCAGATCGCGGAACTCACCGAACAGACCGCCTCCCTCGGCCGCGAACGGAACCTGCTTAGCGAGGAGTGCCAGACCCTGCAGCAACAGCTCAGCAGCGCCATGCGCGCCGCCGCTGACGCCGCAAACGAAACCAGCAACGGCGAGCTGCGCCGCCGCAGCGAACAACTCGATGCCGTAGTGGCCGGCTTACGCACAGAACTCGCACAGGCCGATCAGGCCCTGTCGGCGGAGCGCGCCGCCCTGGCAGAGTTGCTAGCGGCCTCCAACGACCGCGACATTGCCAGCCGACAGCGCCTCCAGGAACTGGAAGCGGCACTGGCGGCACAAGCCGCCCACACGCCCGCCGCACCAGACGCCGCGCCGGACGCCAAGCTGGTCACGGAACTGGCCGCCGCGCGCGCACGCATCGCCGAACTGCAAGCCCGCCTCACGCGCCAACCGGAATCGCCACCGGTACAAACTCCGGATGCTGACTGTTGGCTGCGGCAATTTGCCACCGATGAACTGACCACACTCGACAAGGCGCTGCTGGCCGAACGCCAATCATTTCACGATTTCCGTGAAGTGAGCAGCGCCCGGCAGGAAGCCATCCAAGCTCGCATGCAGACCGTGCAACAGCTGCTGGTCGGCCACGCCACCGATCCCCGCCGTACCAGTAGTGGCGGCAAACTGCGCGGCACCACCCTGGACGCCACCCGACTGCAGCTCGAGATGGAGGACATACGCGCCACCCAACAGCGCGAGTCGAAACAGTTTGAAGAGCGGGAGCAGGAGCTCCTGCGCCGCATCCGGGTGCTGGAAACCGAAGAAGCCCGGCTGCGCGCGCTGATGGAGGCCACCGATATGAAGGGCGACCAGCGCATCGAACTCATGGAAACGATCCGGCGGCGGGAACAGGAACTCGCGCAGGAACGACGCCACCGCGACCAGGATCGCGAGCAATTCCAGTCCGCCCAACAAGCGCTGCTGCGACGCATCGAAGTCCTCGAGCGCGGTGCCGGCGGCGCCGCCCCGGATGCGCCCGAGGACCAACCCAGCGCGCCCGGCCACCCCGGCAAACCGCGTCGTCTGGCCAGTTTCGGCCGTTGGCTCCAATAATAAGGAATTTTCTCAAAACGCCGCCGCACGGAGCGCGCCGCGCCCCGAGGGCTATCGATATCCCTCAATAAATATATGGCAAATCGAGTCCCTTCCGCACGCCTACCGTGGCGCGCACTCACCGTCGATGCTGCCTGCCGGCGCAAGCGGGACAAACGTTAACTCTTGCCAACCGGCCGAGCAAACGCTATCCTAATTACATCATGTTAATGGCATTGATAGCAATGTAGATTCCAAATTCAGCAAAAGGTGCAACAATGAGTCGTAAAGTTCGGATGGCAATGGTTGGCGGCGGCAAGGAATCTTTTATTGGCCCGTTTCATCGCATGGCGGCGCACATGACCGGGCGCGTTGAGCTCGTCTGCGGTGCCTTTGGCAATACACGCCACCGTTCCTTTGAAGGTGGGGAAGACCTCTTTCTCGGCCGCGACCGCGTGTACGGCGCCTATCGCGACATGCTGCGCAAGGAAGCCTCCCTGCCAGCCGACAGCCGGCCCGACTTTGTAGCCATCACCGCCCCCAACAACCTGCACTATCCGGTGGCGATGGCGGCCTTGGATGCCGGCTTTCATGTACTATGCGAAAAACCACTGACCACCAATATGGATGAAGTGCTGAATTTGCAGCGCAAAGTGGAGGACAAGAAGCTGCTGGTCGGCTTGGCGCACTCCTATACCGGCTACCCGATGGTCCGCGAAGCGCAAAAACTGATCCGCGAAGGGCGGGTAGGCACCATCCGACGCGTCGTGATCGAATGCCCACAAGGATGGCTGGCCACCCGGCTGGAAACCGCTGGCAACCGCCAAGCCAGTTGGCGGGCCGATCCACGCCGCTGCGGTCCTAGTGGCTGCATGGCCGATGTCGGCTCGCACGGCGCCTATCTGGCGGAACTGTTCACCGGCCAAGCGATCACCGAGGTCAGTGCCGACATCCGTGGCTGCGTCGCCGGCCGCCAGGTAGACGATGATGGTGCCGTGCTCTTCAGGCTCGCCAACGGCGCGCAAGGCGTGCTCTGGGCCAGCCAGGTGGCCGTGGGCGAGACCGGTGGCACCCGCATCCGCATCTTCGGGGATAAGGGTGGCCTGCTCTGGGAGCTCGAAAATCCCAACACCCTGACCATCCACAGCGTAACCGGCTCCTCGGAAGTTCGCCATTCCGGTTTCCCACTCTCGCCGCAGACCGCCACCCCGCCCGCGGGACGTACCGAAAGCCTCTGCCACGCTTTGGCTTACGTCTATACCCAGTTTGCTGAAAGCATCTTGGCCGAGGCGGAAAAACGCGACCACCCCCCCGCTTACCCGTCCCTGGCGGATGGCATCCGTGGCGTCGCCTTTGTGGATGCCGTCTTGCGCAATAGCCGTCAGGAGAATACCGAGAAATGGACGAAGCTGACCATCGCCTGACCGCCGCGCGCGCGCGCCTCCATACGAAAACCGTGTGAAATCGACGACTTGTGGCAAGGGCGGGGCCGCCAGACCCGCCGAGTGCGGGCGCATCCCTGTCTCATTATAGGGTTGCTTTCGGTGGGCCGGAACTCCGGTTCAGGCCTTGGAATAGGCCGCAATCGGAGTTGCGGCCTACAACTTTACACCGCAAAGTCAGGGGAACAGGGATGCGCCCACCGCGTGCCATAATGCGAATTGCTGCTTGCTCCGCGCTGACGATATCGGCTACCCTACCGCAAGTATAGAATAGCTTGGTTGCAGTCGTTGGCCTAAAACCACATGGCGCGCTGCGACAAATTGCTAAGTAATAAGGGGTGGCTATGTTCTCTTTTCTCGTCGGCATGGTGGCGCTGGTGGTGGCCTTGGTGGTCTTCGTAATGGGGCGGAACTTTCTTTTTTCTGCCTGGCATCGGTTGCTGCTCATCGGCTTGTGTGTGATTTTTGGTTTCACCGTGATTATCTATTCGACCTCTCTCTGGGTGAGTTCCAGCAGTGGCGGGTTGATCACCAAAAAGTTCGGCGACTCGCTGAAAGGCGGGCACATCATCGCGGTGAATGGCGAGCGCGGCGTGCAGGCGGATATCTTATCACCGGGATGGTCGTTTGCCTGGGCACCGTGGCAATACGATCTGCAATCCGTGCCGAATATCACGATCGCGGAAGGCAACGTGGGGATTGTGACCGCCATGGATGGCCAGCCGTTGCCCGCGGGCGAAGTCTATGCGCCGGAATGGAAGAACCCCACGGAGATGATTGACGCCCGGATCTTCCTTACCAAAGGGGGCTGCCGGGGGCCACAGTTGACCGTGCTTCCGCCGGGGCAATACCGTTTCAATCCCATGCTGTTCGACATCAAGCAGTCGCCCTGTGTAGATATTGCCATTGGTGTAGTGGGGGTCGTGCGTGCGAATGCCGGGCTGGTCTACGCGGAAACCGGGACGGCCGCCGTGGTGGTTAATGGCATTCCCTTGGTGCCGAAAGGGTATAAGGGCATCTGGGACGAACCGCTAATGCCTGGCAAGTACTACCTGCACCCCAATGCCTACCAAGTCGTTAAGAAAAAAACCACCAAGCGCATGTATTCGTACACCGGTAAGACGCAGGAAAGCCAGTCCAGCGCCGACCGGCCACATGCGGACTCCTCGATCCCCACGCGCAGTTCGGATGGCTTTTCCATCCCCGTGGATGTGCGCGTGACGACCTGTGTAAAGGCCGAGCATGCGCCGTACGTGGTGGCACGCTTCGCCGACCCGGATGCGGTCTCAGCGGACGGCTACGAGACCCTGGAAACCTTGGCCATCCTCCCCTCCATTCGCGCGCTGCTGCGCAATGCCGCCCAGAACGAAGGCGCCCTTCAATTTGTGCAGAAACGCTCGGTGGTCGAACAGGATGCCTTCGAGAAGTTTAAAGTTGATATGGCCAAGGACAAAATCGAGGTGGAGGCGGTTTATCTGGCCGATATCCGTCTGGATGCCACGCCGGAGGGGCAGGCGTTGCTGAAGACGCAGACCGATAAGCAGATCGCTGATCAGCAACAGCAAATGTATCAGCAGCAGGTCAAGGCGGAAACGGAACGGGCCCAACAGGTGAAAGCCATGGCGGCCGCCGATCAGCAGAAACGGATTCAGGAGTCGCTGGCTTCCATCGAATACGAGAAGAACAACGCCGAGGCGGCCAAGAACAAAGCGGTGGGTGAGGCCGCGGCCTATGAAGCCAAGGTGAAGGCCCTGGGGGGCGTGGAAAACTTCACCAAGCTGGAGATCGCTAAGCTGTGCACGGAGGCCTTCGGCAAAGGGTGGAAGGGACTGCTCCCGGAAGTGTTGGTGACCGGCGGCGGGACAGAGGGCAGCAATTTGTTGAGCGCCTTCTTCGCGCAGCAGTTGGCTAAGACGGCCAAACAGCCGGCTGCGCCATAGCGCCGGCTCACACACGCAAAGGAGCACGATATGAGCGAAATCTTTCCAGTTTTGATTGTCGGGCTGGTGCTGCTGGCGATCGTCGTGGCGGTCATGGCCAAAATGCAGCTCAACAAAAAAGCCGTCGTCAAGCCGATGGATCAAGAAGATCTGGTGGAGCGCATCAAGATGCGACTGACCGCCGACTTAGCCCGGGCCCTCGCCCGGCAGTTAGCGGAAGCCAGCGACACCGCGCTGCAAGCGCACCAGCCCGTGGTGGTCGATATTTACGAACCCAAGACGGATCGCCTGCTGCGGTTTGAAGTCGAAGCGTAAGCGCTGTGAGCCGCGCCCCTACGTCTCTAAAGACCATGCGGAATGGGGGCATGGTCTTTTCCTGAAGCGCCACCTAACGCAGGCTGGCTGTAGTAAGGGCTTTGTGGTAACCGCAGAAGCCGCTGTTGTGTATGCTATAAATGGAGAGGTTTTGGTTGGCAGAGGGTTTGGACATGGGCAGGATCGGTGCAGAC
>CAIOST010000340.1 GCA_903861045.1 uncultured bacterium
AAGTTTGCTTGGCGCACCGGATGGCGCGGATTTCGTTGGTTGAGCCATCAATGCCACCCACTCTCCCAATCCGCGAAATCCGCATAATCCGTAGCTGAAGATCTCCTGTGGCTACGATGGAGGTCCCACACTTCGTCCCACACTTCGTCGCACGCTTTGTCGTCTACGCTTCGTCGCACACTTTGTCGGCTCTTCCAGTTCGGCGGATTGCGCATAATCTTCCGCAGGTCAGGGGGCGACTTACAAAACGGCACCCTTCTTGCTTGAATTCCTCCCCGCCACCGGCTACTATTCTCACTTCTGTGCGCCTGTAGCTCAATTGGATAGAGCGTCAGCCTCCGAAGCTGAAGGTTATGAGTTCGATCCTCGTCAGGCGCGCCAGTCAAAAACCCCTGAAGAAATAGCAAATACAGGGGTGGGGGCCACAGATGCCTATCTGGCAAAACCAATAAACCCCGAATGCACGCCAATGGACGCGAATGGCAGAAATCTCTGCCGCGAATGCGTAATGGAGCTCCTGTCGTGAAAAAAGAGCGCTTTATCGCTGGCATTTACAACACCTGTGACTACTGGTGCCAGCGATGTGCCTTCACACAGCGCTGCCGCAACTTCGCGATGGGCGAGGAACTGGAGCGCGAGGCGAGCGGCGAGGATATCAGCCAGGATGCCACCAATGCGGCCTTTTGGAATCGACTGGCAGAGCAGGTCCGCGAGAAGACCATTTTCGGTCCCGCCGAGGCTGTGGCGGAAGAGGCGGACTTTGACCTAGATCTCACACCTGACCCCGCGTGGGAAGCACAGCACGAGGCGCAGCGGCAAGCGGTTAGGAATCACCCGTTGGTGCGCCTGGCCCATGACTACCGGCAGCACGCCGGCACCTGGCTCCAAACCGCCAATGACGACCTGCAAGCCGTCGCACAAGGGTTGCTCGCTGCCGCCAGCAGCAGTTTTGCCGAGGGAGACGTGGAAGAGGAGGCCCGCGAGATCGGTGAGATGCTGGAAGTCATCGCCTGGTATCATACGCTGATCCCGACCAAACTGGGGCGTGCGATCCAAGGTCTGCTGGAACAGGCCGATTCGCATGACGGGCTGTCGGAACTGCTCGCCGAATCACGACGTCAGGACGCCCATGGCACTGGCAAGGTCGTGTTAATTGCCATCGAACGCTCCATCGCCGCCTGGGTTCGGCTGCGGGAGATCCTGCCGAAACGCGAAGATGAACTGCTCGACATACTCGCGCTGTTGAGCCGCCTGCAGCGCGGGATCCGCCTGGCCCTGCCGGGGGCACAGAATTTTCAGCGCCCGGGTTTTGATGTCATCCCCCCAGATGAGGCGGACGATCAGGCCTGACACCTGACACCCCTTCTGCTTTTCTATATTACAGTGCGTTGCTTGGCAATTTATGCTGCTTCTTACGTTACTGCACAGATCGCTTTCTATGGGGCGCAAGGTAACACGGCCGGCAGGGCGAACCGTAACACCATCCAGTACTATGCCGCCAACGGGCAATCTGCCGGCCGCGCCCTGCGCGTGCCCCATAACGCGCGCTTCCGGGTTTGTGGGGGGAAATTGTATGGGGCTGGATGTGATCGGGATGGGTTGAGAAGCCTGGTATCGGGTATAGCGCGGGCATGAAAGCCCCTTTTGTGTTGAAATATGGCTGGCCGAGAGAAGTCTCGACAAAGGCTTGCGACGAAGCGTAGTCGACAACGTGTGGGACAAAAAAAGCGACGAAGTGTGGCGTGGCATGGATAGGAGCAGCAGGCATGGGAGCTTCTTTTAGCTACGGATGACGCGGATGGCGCGGATTTCGTTTGGTGGAGCCATCAATGCCAACCAATCTCCCAATCCGCGAAATCCGCATAATCCTTAGCTGAAAATCTCCTGTGGATACGGTGGTGGTCCCACACTTCGTCCCACACTTCGTCGCACACTTTGTCGTTTACGCTTCGTCACACACTTTGTCGGTTCGTGCACGTCGGCTCCGTCGGCGGCACTCCGCAAACGTGACCCTGGCCGGTGGACAGAGACCGCCGCTGCACCCTGGCTTGCGCCCTCGGCTTGGGGGGGCCTGATCTCCGACGGGGGCGCTCCTTTTTTGGGCACGCGCAGGGCTTGCCCACCGGTGCGCAGAGTTCCGAGACAGAAGCCACAGAGCAAAAGAGCGATACGATTCGGCCGGGTCTTCATCCCCTTAGCACAAAAGTAGCCGTCAACCAGGTTTTCGAAGCGTTTCCATTCCAAATCGTGCATGAGTTCGGGAGTGAAAACCTTTGTCTTTGGCGGGTAGCCATCGGATGTGCCGCTGGGTGTGCGGTTTTCAGGTGGTGGTGCGGACAGAGCTCCCCCCTGCCCACCCCCAGCTTGCCATTCTCCCCCCGTTATGCTGTACTCTTCCTATGAAACCGTGTATCCATCCGCTGCTTATCGGGCTAATTGGCCTGGGCGCCTCCCTTGCCGCTGCCCAGAATGTGAGCCTATACGGCGCTAACGGGCAATCCGCGGGGCGTGTGGTACAGAACGGCAAGAGCGTTTCGATCTACGGACCCAACGGCCAGAGTGCTGGCAGAGCCGTCCAAAGCAGCGATAGCATCGCTTTCTATGGGGCGCAAGGTACCACGGCCGGCAGGGCGAACCGTAACACCATCCAGTACTATGCCGCCAACGGGCAATCTGCCGGCCGCGCCAGCCAAACCGGTGACACCACGGCTTACTATGCCGCCAATGGGCAGGCCGCCGGCAGGGCGGTAGCCTCACCCAGCGGCCTGACTTTCTACAGCGCCAACGGGCGGTACCTGGGCCGCGCGACACCCGCCGGCAATCCAGCCTTGTACGGGCCGCTCGTGGTACTCAAGCAGCCGGCGACGACGAAACAACCATAGCCGCCTTGCGCTCGGACCATATCCGTGCCGGGTGCGCGCATGAACTGCCGGCCGCAGCCCCTGCCGCAATGCCCCCGCCGGCCGCATCCGCCACGAGGCCAAGAATCACAAACTCTTTTGGAAGCTGGTCGGCAACGGAACCGTTCGCTCCGCGCTCGCGATTTGACCGCATGGCATGGCGTTATGCTTGGAGTGCTAAAAGTCACCAATTCCGGGAACTAAGTCGCGACTTAATTTTGCACTTGCGACTTCTGTTTAAAAGTCGCATCTTAATTCCATGAAAGCGATTCAATACGAGTGCCAGATTGAAGGGCTGCCTGGGGTACGGGCTGATGCAGTTGTTGAAAACGCGGTCTTTGAGGTGCTTTTCGACCTCAAAGATACCCGCAGACTGCGAGCCGCCATGATGGACATGGCCCGCATCGCTTCCGGGGCAAGCGTGAAACGCGTCGTCCTCATTCTGGATGAACCACTGATCAAAGAAAGCCGTCTCCGCGAAGAATGGGAGGGGGCCGGCAAAGTGATCCGCCCAGAGCTGTTTTCTCGATTCTCGATCGCGATACGCCTGTCGGACGGATGGACAGGAATACCCAGCCAACCCGCAGAGGATGAATGTGCAACGCTGGATGAGATCGTACAGCACGAAGTCTCAAGACAGCCGCAGCGTCAAGTGGGGGGAGGCGCAGCCTACTACGAAATTCTCCGGCTCCTGATCCATCAATGGATGCTCGGCCAAGGACCACGGCCGGTAAACTGGCTGGTGGAAACATCCGGAACCAGTTATCCCACGGTGGCAAAGGCGCTGGACAGACTCAAACCATGGCTAAAACGCCATTCTGACCGGAGCGTGGAGTTAAGCCAGTTCCCGCGAGATGAGTGGGCTCGGTTGTTGGCCGTTGCGGATGAAGTGCGTGGCGTGGTGCTTTTCACCGACCATTCCGGTCAACCCCGCTCGCCGGAGTCGCTGTTCCGCCGCCTCCAAGCCCTACACCTGCCAAATGTGGCAGTTGGTGGCGTGCTCGGAACGAAATACTACTACCCGGACGTCGATCTGGTCGGATTCGCCAGGCTGGATTTGACCATCCATGTCAGCGGGCGTAAACCCGACCTTGAGTTCATCCGCCGTCTGGATCCCGCGCTGGAGCAGCCCCGCGACCCCGACGAACCAACTCGACTGGCTGTACACCTGATCCGTCGAAAGGATCCGCTCTTTGACTATGACAAGCAGGGGGGCATACTCTGGGCCGACCCGGTCGAATGCCTGCTCGATTTGCACGAGGCGCGGCTGGAACCTCAAGCGCAGAGTTTCATGGAGTTTTTTAAAGCGAAAGGCGAGGCATTACGTGGCTGACAAACCAGATGTGCTCCAGTCGGTGTCGCCGGAAAAAGTGCTCCGGGAGATTGCGGAAGCGATCCCGGCGAACTGCCGTAAGAACGTCGTCGTCATCGGCAGCCTGGCTGCTGGTTATCATTTCTTCCGCGGGCAGGACACAATGCTTGTCCGTACAAAAGACGCCGACTGCCTATTGTCGCCACGGGTGGCGGCGATTTCCGCTGGTGTAGCCGTTACGGAGTGCCTGTTCAAAAACCAGTGGACTTTTCGTGCAGACGAAAAGTGGGGCAAGCCCGGCACAGCCAAGACGCCGACCAACGATCTCCCGGCCGTCCGCCTGCAACCGCCCGGTTCATCCAAGTGGTTCATCGAGTTACTGGCAGTTCCCGCTGCGCCCCAAGACCGTGGCATCAGCCACACGCGCATTCAGACGCGATACGGTCATTTCTCTCTCGTCAGCTTCGGTTTTCTCGCGCTCGTGAACTACGAACCGTTGCCCACTGACATGGGCATCCACATTGCCCGCCCCGAGATGATGGCGCTCGCCAACCTTCTGTCGCACCCCGAAATCGGTCCGGCGACAATGGGCGGCATGATTGCCGGGCGGCAGATCAAGCGTAGCAACAAGGACTTGGGCCGCGTACTCGCCATCGCCCGCCTCGCCATCGGACGCGATCAAGACGCACTTCAGGATTGGCCGCGTCTATGGGAGACCGCCTTGCGCACCCGGTATCCGAAAGAATGGGTAAGCCTCGCCTCCGACGCAGGACGTGGATTGCGGCAGTTGCTCGCCAGCCATGCCGATCTGGATGAAGCCCAGCATACCTGTCAGTGGGGCTTGCTGGCATCGAACCCTCCCTCCAGCAATCAACTGCGCATTGCTGGCAAACGGTTGCTGCAAGACACCATCGAGCCGCTAGAAGCGACGGCACAAACCCAAGAACCATCATGAGCCCAAAGTGAGGTTCCAGCGTTACGCGGTTTCTGACCCCACCCTCCCCAATCGGGAGATTCTACTGGGCCAAGTGGGGTGGCAGGTGTCTCGCTTTATCCGGGACTTGATGCACGATGCCTCCAAGACGACGTTGCTATTGGAAACGTTGCGTGTGTTACGCGCCGCCGCCGGTCCCGGCAAAAGCACGGCGGAAGAAAAACTGCTGAGTCATCTCCAGCGCGTAGCATGGAACTGTGTGCAATGCTTGGAGGCGGAAGGCCTGCCTTTGGCCTCCTGCCGGGCCACCGCGCAAGAAGGGGCGCGCGGATAGCGTCGGCGCGCTCGCGTTCCTTGCGCAGCACCTCGGGACGCGCCAAGAGCGGCCCGATGATGATTTGAAAACCGCCATCCTGGCATACTCCAAGAAGGCCAGCCGCCGCGGCGCCGCCGCGACCGCCTTGCACGTTCTAGTCAAGACGGGAACCATCCACGAAATGGAAGCCTGCGACCGCATGGATGACTGGAAAACCAAACACTGGGGCTGATGCGCCTGCAGGATTACCGGATGTGTCGGCCAGCCGGCCGCATGCGTGACTCACACCGTTATCGCGTCATCTGCCGCGAAGGCTACCGCCCCATGCCGATTTCGACCGTCACAACGCAATGACTGTGTAGGCACGAAGTTGACTAGGGGTTGGGTTGCGCATATGCGATCTTTCGCATGTTGGGATCGCCTTTTCCCCATCCGCTACATTAACTGCGTTTCACAGGGACATCATCCACGGCTTGACTGACAGAACGATTCGGCAGCCTCTCACGGTCAAGGCACCAGCCCAGCCACGCGCCTCACGCCGATGGCAGGACGATAGCCCTGCTTGGTGCGGCAGTACAAGCGGGTTTTGGCGTGGCCGGCCGGAGGTCGAGGTTTGATCCCGCCGAGCCGGTGATGTGTCCTATCCCTACTCCATGGTAGCACCGCACCGCCCCCAGCAACTGTACTATATTGTTATTCTCACATATTGTATTTAACACCGATAATAGTTGTTTATTGCCAAATATTGTATTAATATTACGGGTCATGAACACCGTCGATAACCCACTACAAGTAACTCGGCCCAAGGATGCACGTCAGGCGCTGGGGCAATGGCTGCGATGTGCCCGACAGCGGCAGGAGCTCACGCAGCCCCTTTTGTCAGGCAAGTCCGGCGTACCGGTGGCGACACTTTCACGCCTGGAACGCGAAGGCGCGGGTGGCATCGACAACCTGCTGCGCGTGTTGTTGGCCTTGGGCGAACTGGACGGGCTCCACGATTACCTCCAGGAACGCCTGCGCCAGTCGTCACTGCCACGCGATATCGCCGAGGTGCAACACCCCAGTCGACAGCGGCAGCGCGTGCATATCCGCAAACCAAAGCCGGAGGCGCCATGAGCCTGAACGCCTTGGAGGTGCGCCTGCGTTTCGATGCCGAACGCCCACTGAAGGTCGGCACGCTGGCTCGCACAGGCCGCGACTTTGTCTTCCAATACGACGAACCCTTCCTGCGGCTCGGGCTCGCCATCTCGCCCTTACGTCTCCCATTGCGTCCCGGCGTGCAGGTATACGACGGCCGGGGCCGCATGGATCTGTTCGGCGTCTTCGAGGATGCCATGCCGGACAGTTGGGGGCGCCGCCTGATTGACCGGCATTTCCAGCGGACCGTGGGGCGCGCGCCCGAGGTCCTGGAGCGCCTGGCCTGTGTGGGTGAACGCGCCATGGGCGCCTTGACCTTCCACCCGCCCGAGGAAGTCGCCGCACAACCGGACAAAGGGTTTGACCTAGCTGTGCTGGCACAGGAAGCCTGGGATTTCGACAACAATCGGGTAGAGGACGCGCTACCGGAACTGCGCCGTATGGCAGGCACCTCCGGTGGCGCGCGCCCCAAGGTCCTGGTGGGGCTACCGGCTGCGGATGCACCGCAAGCGCCCGTCCTCCCCGGCGATGCCGACCTGCCGCCGGAATATGCCCACTGGATCGTGAAGTTTAACACGCAAGCCGATGGCCCGGATGCCGGCCCACTGGAGTTTGCCTATGCCGAGTTAGCCGCCGCCGCCGGCGCGGCAATCCCCGCGCACCGCCTGATCGAAACTTCGGTTGGCCGATTCTTCGCCGTGCGACGCTTCGACCGCCCTGCACCCGGCCGCCGCCTTCACCTGCACTCCGCCGCCGGCCTGCTCCATGCCGATTTCCGCACGCCCGGTGACGAGTATGACGTGCTCTTTCGCCTGACCGAATCCCTCACACACGACCATGCGCAGAGTTGCGAGCTCTTCCGGCGCGCCTGCCTGAATGTTCTCGCCTGCAACCGCGACGACCATCTAAAAAACTTCGCCTATCTGATGGACGCCAAAGGCACCTGGCTACTCGCACCATTTTTCGACTTCACCTTTCAGCAGGGGCCAAACGGATGGCAAACGCTGTCGGTCGCCGGTGAAGGGCAGAATCCTCGCCGTCAGCACCTGCTGAGACTCGCCGCACAGGCGGATCTAAAGCCCAAGGAAGCCCGCGCCATCATCGATCAGGTCCGTGCCGCCCTTACGGGATTCCCGGCGCTGGCAGACCGTTTGCAACTGACGAAGGCCACCACTGCGCAGGTCTTGGCACGGATCCGAGAGATGGATGCATAACCCCCTCCCCTGTTCTCTGCCACAGAGTGCCGCCGGCCGGCCTCGTGGTGAGCCAAGGCGCCCTTTTATGGTACCTGCGCCGTTACAATGCGGAAGTTATGAATCCAATGGGCAGGCCGCCGGCAGGGCGGTAGCCTCACCGGCCTGACCTTCTACAGCGCCAACGAGCGGCTCCTAGGCCGCGCGACACCCGCCAGCAATCCAGCCTTATACGGGCCGCTGAACGCAGGTTACGCTCTCAGCCACTTTCCCGCTTCGGTAATCACGCCGGATAATCGCAATACCCCTGTGCGCCGGGGGTGTAAAAGGTCGCCGGGTCGGCCGCGCGCAGCGGTGCGCCCGTGCGCAACTTGGTGACGAGTTGGGGATTGGCGATAAACGGCCGGCCAAAGGCAATCAGGTCGCCATGCCCGGCCGCCAAGTCGGCCTCGGCGCGGGCCCGGTCGTAGCCACCGGAAAGGATGAGCGTCCCCGCAAACGCCGCGCGCATCTTACGTTTGATGCTGGGCTTCACCTCAGGCGCACCCATCGAACTGTGATCCACGAGGTGGAGATAGACCAGCCCAATGCGGTTGATCGCGCAGGCCAACTGCTCAAACGTCTCTTCCATCGTGTCGTCGATGATCATGTCATTAAAGACCCCGTAGGGGGAGAGCCGGATCCCCACCCGCTCCCGACCAATCTTCGCCGCGGTCTGCTGCGCCACCTCCACCGCAAAACGCAGGCGCTGCGCGATACCACCGCCCCATCCATCCTGACGCTGGTTCGTGGCCGGGTTGAGAAACTGGTTGATCAGGTAGCCATTGGCGCCGTGCAGTTCCACGCCATCAAAGCCGGCCTCCATGGCCAGCGCCGCCGCCGCCACATACTCCTGGAGGGCTGCCTGAATGTCGGCCTCGCTCATCGCGCTGGGCTCGCCATACGGTTGTTCGCCCTGCGCGTCGGTCCAGATCTTACCCGCCAGGGCGATGGCCGAAGGCGCCAGAATGCGACTCCCTGCCGGCATGTTGGCCGGATGGGAAACCCGCCCGGTGTGCATCAACTGCACGAAGATCTTGCCGCCCGCCTGATGTACGGCAGTCGTGACCTGACGCCAGTCGGTCACGTGCCGGGGCGCGAAGAGCCCGGGAACCCGGGCATACCCCAACCCGTTGGGAGACGGGGAAGTACCCTCAGTGACAATCAACCCGGCTTCCGCCCGCTGGGCATAATACGTCGCCACCAGCGCACCGGGCGAGTTACCCGGAGAGCGACTGCGCGTCATGGGGGCCATCACCACGCGATTGGCGAGTTCAATGGGTCCCAGCTTTACCGGTGCAAACAGCAGTTCTGCCATGGCGTCCTCCGTATGAAATCACTCGACCGACCACACCCGTTATCCCTGCAGATCACACCCAGACAATACACCGCCCACCCTGGCGAAAGCAAACGGACAATCCGCGGGGCATGTGGTCCAGAACGGTGCCTCAAAGGGCAAGCTGATCGTGAACGACATCAGCAGCGAGGCCCTCAGGCGACTCCGGAATAGGATCGGGGATCATCCGGATCAGGTCACCTTGTTGTGCCAGGACATCGCGACACCCTTACCGACGCCTCTCCCCAAGACGGATCTGTGGGTGGTATAGGGCTTGCACAGAATGGAGCGGGCGATGGGAATCGAACCCACGTGACCAGCTTGGAAGGCTGCACCATTACCCATGCTTTTATTGGCAAAAATTGAAATAGTACCATGTTTTTAGGCCTGTGGGTGCGTTTGTGGGTGCTTTTGACTTGTAACACGGCCCGAACTGTAGCAACCTGTTTCGTGTTGGTGCAAACCAGGAGGTGGCTATGGGACTCATGCTCAAGATTCAGCGCGACGGCGTTTTGCGTGATGAGTGGTACGGCGTCTATACCGAGGGTGGTAAACGCAAGGTGGTCAACCTGAACGTGCCGATCCGCGGAACCCCCCCCGCCTCGTTCTCGCTGCGCGACCAAGGCGATGAGCCGTTTGAGGCGAGCCGCCAAGAGGCGCAGAAGGAGCTGGACCGGTATGCTGCGGAGGCCAGTCACAAGGGGCGCTCCGAGCACCTCACCGAGCGCCTGATCGAAAGCAAAACCGGCCGCGCACTGCAGTACGTGCCGATCGCCGACCTGGCGGCGCGCTGGCGGAAGATGGGGCGCAAGGTGCGCGCCGGCGAAGGGCACCTCAACAACTGCGATGCCCATTTCGAACGGTTCGTCGCCTTCATGCAGGCGCGCCACCCCAAGGCCCAATATCTGTACGAAGTCACGCCGGAGGACGCCGCCGCCTTTGTCGATCTGACACGCCCGCAGTTCGCCCCCTCCACCGCCCAGTATGGTATTCGGCTGCTCTCGAAGTCCATGAGCCGGTTCCTGCCGGTCGGTGCCGTCAATCCGTTTGCGGAGTTTGTCGGCGGCCGCTCCAATGTGGCCGCGACCGTCATTCACCGCAAACCGTTCACACAAGACGAATTGCACGCCCTCTTTAGCGCAGCTCGCCAGGACCCGTTCATGTACCCGCTGATTGTCACCGCGGCCTGCACCGGCATGCGCCGGGGTGACGTCTGCGCGCTACGCTGGTCCGACGTGGACCTGCCGGCCGGCATGCTGACCGTCCGCACCTCTAAGACCGGCAAGCGGGCCGAGATCCCGATCTTCGGCTCGTTGCGTGAGGTCCTGGCAGGCATCAAGCCACCCCATGGCGAATACGTCTTCCCCGCCGCGGCCAAGATGCTGCGCCAGAGCCCGCGCAGCCTCTCCTGGCGTTTCAAGTGTCTCGTGGCAGCGTCCATGGATGCGGGGGTAATCCTCGACCACCCGCGCGTGGAACCGGCCACCGTAGAAGCGGAGGGGGTGGCGGCCATTATGGCTAAGCTGCCGGAGGGGGCGCGCCGGGAGCGCATCCTGGATGCCTTCCGGCGATACTGTGCGGGGGCGTCGGTTCGCAGCATTGAGAAGGATACCGGCAGTGCCCGCGCCACAGTTTCGGCCGATCTTAACCTGGTCCAGAGCCTGATCGGCCAGCCGTTTCTCCCCAGCCGGTCGGGCGACAGCGTCACGGCCGCCGTGGCGCGTGTGACACGCGTACGTCGTGAGGGGGGCCATCAGAAATCCGCCAGCATCCGGGATTGGCATGCCTTGCGCACCACCTACGTCACCCTGGCGCTCTCGGCCGGCGTGCCGGTGGAACTGGTACGCCGGGTTACCGGGCATGCCACGGTCGACATCGTCCTGGAGAACTACTTCCGGCCGGACCGCGAGCAGTTCAAATCCGCCCTCAATCTTGCCCTGCCCGAGGTGCTGACCGGCGGGAGTCATGCCCAGTCCCCCACCCCGGCCGAGGAGTTGCGGCTGCTGGCCGACAAGGTCGCCGCCGGCACCGCCAGCGCCGGTGA
>CAIOST010000341.1 GCA_903861045.1 uncultured bacterium
TGCGCCTTCTTTCGGGTCAGTTCGTGCATTCGACGTGGTTTATCCGCCTCAAATGAGGCAGTCCTTCGACCCTCGCGCTGAACTCTCGCAGTTTGGGGACTTGGGTGGTCATCTTGACGTTTATTCCTGCTTCTGTCATGCTTCCCCCCTGTGAGCTCGCTGCGTCAAACCGATTCAGGCATGCTTTCGGCCTGTGCAGGCCGGGCGCAATCTGGGCCAGCCGACGGCGGCCAGCCGAAAAGCAATTTCTTATCTAGGCAACTACGCGAATCGTGTGCGCTGGAGGCGTCTTCCTTGGCCGAACAACAGGACCGCATACTCGTGGCCGATGACGATGCCGGGGTGCTGACCTTGATCGCCACGATCCTGCGGCTGGCATTTCCGGCGGGTCAGGTGCGCACCGCCATCTCTGGCCAGGACTGTCTCGACGCCATCGCCCGCGAGCTGCCGGATATCCTGATTCTCGATGTCAACCTGCCAGACATCCACGGCAGCGAAATCTGCCGGCGGTTGAAAGCGGACGACGTCACCCGCCACATCCCGATCCTGATGGTCACGGGCGGGGATTATAAGCCTGGACGCAAGGCCGTGGCCCTGGAGTCTGGGGCCGATGCCTACTTGTACAAGCCGTTTGAGAGCAGCGAACTGGGCGCCCAGGTCAAGGTCATGCTGCGCATCAAACGCACGGAGGATTCCCTGCGCGGGCAGAAAGCCGTCCTGGAGGAAGCCGTTCGCCTTCAGACCGAGGAGCTGGAGCAGCACCGCGGTGCCCTACAGGACAAGGTGCGCGTGCTGGAAGAGCTGCTGTCGGCCCGGACAAAGGCCTTGATCGAACGGGATCACGCTGCCTCCGACCGCCTCCTGACCATGGGCATTGCCCACGAGATCAACAACCCCAGCACGTTCATCGCCTCAAACCTGCAAACCTTTGAGCAGTTCTGGGCGCATATCAACAAGGCTCTGGACCCCGGGGTTGTGCTGGACGACGCCGAACAGCAGCGCCTCGCTTTCATACGCGCCGAAATGCCCTCGCTGATCGAAGGCATGCGGAAGGGCGTCGAACGCATCGCTGCCATCATCTGGCACATGAAGCACTATGCGGACGACATCCTGAGCAACGCCCGCTTTCTGCCCATACCGGCGCTGATCCACGCGACCCTGGACTTTGTGCGCGGGCAGTTGCCGCCGCGCGTGACCGTGACCACGGAGATCTCGGATACGCTCCCCGAGATCTACGGCAGTGAAAAGATGCTCGGCCAGGTGCTCCTCAATCTCCTTGCCAATGCCGCGACGGCCATCGGGGACTCTGGCAAACCCGGCACGATTCACATTCGCGCCAGATGCGAGGCGGGCGTGTGGATCGTTATCGAGGTCACGGACAACGGCCCCGGGATCGCCGCGGACGTTCTCGCCAAGCTGTTCAACCCGTTTTTCACCACGCGGCGCGCCAAGGGTGGCACCGGGCTGGGGCTCTTTTTCAGTCAGGGCATTGTCAAGGGGCACCACGGCAGCCTTGCCGCGGCCAGCGTGCTCGGCGGTGGCGCCACCTTCACCATCCGCCTGCCGGTGGCTGAGACCAAACCTGCCCTCAAGAGGACGCCGGAATGAACAAGGAACTGCTCTTCAAAAAACTCGAGTCGATCAGCAACCTGCCGACGCTGCCGGCCGTCATGCAGAAGCTCGGGCAGGCCATTCGCGACCCGCACGCCGATGCCGCACGCATCGCCGGCATCATCAAGGACGACCCGGCCATGATGACCCGGATCATCAAGGTGGTCAACTCGTCGGCCTATGGTCTAGCGAGTCCGGTGCAGTCGCTCCAGCAGGCGATCTCCATCCTGGGGATCTCGGCGCTCAACAACATCGCCCTCTCCACCGCCGTGTTTTCAACCTGCTCATCGCACCAGCAGGCTGCTTTCGACCGCAACGCCTTCTGGCGTCATTGCATCTGCACCGGGATCGCCGCCAACATTCTCAGCAAGCACACCCGGCACACCATCCAGAAGCGCTTTACTAAGGACGTGCTACACCTGTGCGGATTGCTGCACGACATCGGCAAGATCCTGCTCGACGAGTATCACCATGCCGAGTTCCTGGAGATCCTCGCACGCGCCGCCGACCGGCAGATCCCCCTCTGCCAGGCGGAATTTGAAATTTGCGGCACCAACCACGCTGAGATCGGCGCCTGGCTCGCCCGGCGTTGGAACCTCTCCGACGATATCATTCAGGCGATCCGCTGGCACCACGACCCCGAAAACGCCGACGTGGAGCACGTGGAGTTGCTCCGCCTGTGCCACGCGGCCAACCACATCTGCAACGTCGCGAACCTCGGCTTCAGCGGAGATGTAGCCCCGGCCTTTGAGCGCGGGGTATGGAAGCGTATCGGGCTGAGCGTCAGCAACATCCACGGCATCGTCGCCGAGGTGCAGCAGGAAGCCGCGCAGTCTGAAACTATGCTGGCGGTGCTGGCCGGCGACCGGAAGGACGGTAGCAAATCGTGATGACAAACGCACTTGTGATCGTAGACGATGAGGCGGAAATTCGTGAGGCGCTGTCACGCCATTTTCGCTTTCTAGGATACGCGGTCAAGACCGCCGCGACCGGCGAAGAGGTGCTGGCCATTCTCGCCAACGAAAGGGTGGACGTGCTCATCTCCGACATCCGCATGCCCGGAATGTCCGGGGTGGAGCTCCTCAAGGCCGTTAAGCGCGAATATCCGATGCTGCACGCCATCATGATCACTGGCTATGTCAACCAGGACAGCGTATTCTCCTGCATGCGCTATGGCGCGGACACCTGCATCTTCAAGCCCTGGCCGGACCTGGTCGAAATCGAGTCGGCGGTCACGGCTGCCGTGACCAACATCCGCACCTGGAAGCAGAAACTGCGCCAGCTCGCGGAGATGAAGCCGACTGAAAGGAAGAGCGATGGCTGAACCGACCTTCCTGTCTGACGACGAGATCATTCTGGCTGAGTTCGTGGATGAGTCAGATACTGCCCTCGCCGGGCTGGATCAGTTGTTTGTGGCGATGGAGCAGGTGCCGGACGACCTGAACACCGTGAACGCGATCTTCCGGCCCATCCACTCCATAAAGGCCAACTCGGCGTTTCTGGGGCTGATGAATTTGAAGGCCCTCGCGCATGCCGCCGAGTCCATCCTGGACAGCATTCGTAAGAAGGAGTTCCCGGCCGATCGCGCCCGCATAGACCTACTCCTGGAAAGCGCGGACCAGTTGAAGGCCATCATCGGCCGGATCCGGCAGAAGCAGCCGGAGATCGAAGACCACGCTACATTCAAGCATCTGCTGGATCGCCTCGTGGTCGCGAAGAGCGGACAGGCGCCCGCACCCGCACCCGCGCCCGCGCCGGCGCCGGCCCCGGGCCCGGCGCTCAAACCTGCCGCGTCTGAACCCCAGGAGACCGCGCCAGGTACCAGGACCATGCGTGTGGCCATGGACTCGATCGAGGTCTTGAGCCAGGCGACCGACGAGCTCGTGCTCGTACAGGCAGAAATGCAACGCGTCATGCAGGACGCCGGAGCTGACGTCGCCGCCAGCCCGCTGGCCAACCGGATCCGCACGGTGCATCAGCAGTTTGAGCAGGTCGTCGCGCGTATCCGGCAGGGGCTGGCCGTCATTCGCAAGGTGCCGGTACAGGAGCTTTTCCTAAAAATTCCCCGCGTGGTCCGAGACACAGCCGCGAGCTGCAGCAAACAGGCCACCGTCCGCATAACCGGCGGCAACATCCTGGTCTCACGTGAAATCGTCCAGCTCATGGATGCGCCGCTGGTGCATCTGGTTCGGAACTCTGTGGATCACGGGGCCGAGACGCCGGAGGAGCGCACCCAGGCCGGCAAGCCCCCGGAATGCACGATCACCATCGAGGTCAGCGAACAGGCCGGCACCATGCGCATCCAGATTTCCGATGACGGCCGCGGACTTGATCTCAAGGCGCTGCTGCTCAAAGCCCTGAAGACGGGGACGGTCAAACCCGGCCAGAAACTCCGGCCGGAGGATATGACGAACCTCATCTTCCTCCCGGGGTTGTCAACCGCCAAACAGGTCACGGATGTCTCCGGCCGCGGCATCGGCATGGATGTGGTGCGGGATGCCATCCAGAAACTCGGCGGCAGGATTGACGTCGCGACCATGACAGGGCAGGGTACGGAATTTACCATCACGCTGCCCAATCCGTAGTATATAGAGTTAAGGCGGGCGGTGAATCTGCGAGGTCAGCGAAACAAGGGAGGCGCTCACCCCCTGCCTACCCGGCCCCCGGCCACTCTCGCCTCGCCCTCACCCCCAAGAAAGACGTCTACGTCTTCATCCACGGCGCGGGCAGCGACTTCACGACCCCGATGTACGTGATGGCGGGACTCTGGCACTTTATGGGACGCTGCGGGGTTCCGTTGGTCTACACGTGGCCGTCCAGCGGCAGCGGCAGCTCTCTGGCGGGCTACGACTACAACCGTGAGTCAAGCGAGTTCACGGTCTACCACCTCAAGCAGTTCCTGCGTCTCCTGGCGACGTGCCCGGGCATCGCGAAGGTTCATGTGATCGCCCACAGCCGCGGGACCGGCACCGCCCTCGCCGCGATCCGAGAGCTGAACATTGAGATCAGCGCCTCGGGAGGCGATACACGGAAGGTGTTGAAACTCGGTTGCGTCATATTGGCGGCGGCGGATATGGAACTGGAGGTGAGCACGCAGCGGGTAAGCGCGGAGCGTCTCTGGCGCGTACCGGAGCAGATGGTGCTGTACGTTTCTCGCACCGACCTGCGCCTCCGCCTGGCGAGCTTCTTCTTCGGTAGCAAGGACCGCCTCGGACAGTCCCATGTCGGAGATCGGACGCCGCGGCGTGGCGAACTGTTGAGTCATCTGCCGGACATCCAGTTCGTCGATGCCCGCGTGGCCGGCTCCTGGCGCGGCAGCCACTTCTACTTCTACAGTCACCCCGCCGTCAGCTCCGACCTGATCCTCCTGCTGCGCGACAATTGTGGCCCCGGGGCCGAAAATGGCAGACCTCTCGCCCGCGAAGAAGACGGTCTCTGGCGGATCGACATGAACTACCCCGCCCGTCACAACCCCGTGACGAGGTAGGGGCGCCGCCGCATCAGTTGCCAAAGCCAGCCCACCGGGGAGCGAAGCCGCCGGCAGACAAGTCCCGGAGCGCCGGGGAAACACGGTAATCTTCCTTCTAAGGGCTGATAATCTTCGTGTCCCTCGTTGTAGTGTGCAATATGTCAATTCTTCCTTGATGGCCCAACGTTGCGGATCAGCCGCTGCGACGAACCGTCCTGTGCTACTTACTGTCCAAGGCTAGCAGCGGCTGCATCCGTTGGTTGGCCGCAATCATCAGTAGTTCTCTTTGGTGCTCTGTTGGCTTTCCGTACCGTTCCAATACCACAGGCCGTTGATGTACTTTCTGGTACCTGTTTCCGTCATCTCGGGCGCCCAAGCTATTATGCCAATTCTAGTCGACCGTATGTGGCCGTGGTAATGGCCTGCAATCAATACCGAATCAGTTCTGATGATTACAAACTCGGGTTGCAAAGACCTGACTGTATCAGGGACGTTAGTTCCAAATTGGGCAATCTTTGGATCGAGTGTAATGATGTTTGGATCTAAAGTGTTAAATTTGTAACTCGGTTCTGATGTATAGCACAACCGGTTGGAGAGCATCTGGCGGCAGTCGATTAGCAGTTTTTGATGGTCGCAGTTGTCGAATTCGGCTATGCGCTTGCGAATACCGGCCTCATCGGTCTTAATTGTAGATGACAGCCAAACAAAAGCGCCAGTCAGCAAAGCTACAACCGCAGCAATTATTATGAAGAGTGTTTTCATCAATCTCTCAAGGCCAACGCTGCAAATCTGGGGACGGCGAAGCCGTACCCAGCCTTTGTTGGTTGGCCCCGCCTATCATTGGTCTGCAACCTCGAATCCCAATCGAGTCAACTCCGTTTTCAACCTCTGGTATTCGAATGTCCAGAAAAGGATGAAGCGTGGGTAGCCCGCCTTCTGGTGCGCAAGCACAATTCCCGTGCTGATGAACGGAAAGAGTCCTTTCTTCTTCGTGATGCCCAGCACCTCCGACTTGGCGAAATCGAACTCCTCGTTCCACAGTCCGATGAAACGCATGGAAATGTGAAGACCGCCATGGGTCGCCGTGAGTGTGGCGAACGGCCATGTGGCATTGACGGCGTTCCAGAAACTTTCGCCCCAACACAATCCGCCTGTCTCTCGGTATCTTGTATCCATATCGTCTCTTGGGCCAACGAATAGTGTTTTATCGGCGCTTCCGGGTTTATGGGGGGAATTTGTATGGGGCTGGATGTGATCGGGATGGGTTGAGAAGCCGGGTATCGGGTATAGCGCGGGCAGGAAAGCCCCTTTTGTGCTGAGGTATGGCTGGCCGAGAGCATTCTCGACAAA
>CAIOST010000342.1 GCA_903861045.1 uncultured bacterium
AACACCAATTCCAGGCGGTACGCCCTTGATTGGTGCTGAGAACGACAAGGCAGGTCTGGTCATGAAATGCCATGAAGTGCCGAAGTTCATAGCAAAGAGGCCAAAACTGCGAAGTAAATGGTGCGGCGCGAGGAGCTGCCGAAAAGGCCGCACCTCGCACTATTTCACCTTCTATTCTTTTACGCCTGTCTTCTAGCTGGCGCGGATCTCTCCGCGCCGGCGGCACAAGGCCGCCGGGGGCGGCGGGACCGACGTCCCACCTGCCAGGTCCCGAGCCTTCCTCCGCCCGTCCACCGGGCGCCAGCAACCCTAACAACTAACACCTACCACCTAACACCTGCCCTTGCCTCTCCCCGGCGCCAGCAACCAAGTACCACGAACATTCCATTCGCGTCCATTAGCGTTCATTCGCGGTTTATGCTTGTTCGGCGTACCCTTGCCGCCCCTCTCTATTTCACCTCAAGTTCAACGCTCTGGCTGTGGCTGTTGAACTCCGGAGCGTACAGGCACTGGATGCTTGCCAGGCCGCTCTGATACCGGCCTCTGAGTTGCACCCGCACGCTGTACGCAAACACGTAGGTTCCCTTGGGCAGGTACGCGATGAAGAAGTGACTCGCGGTGTCGCGCGTGCTCTCGTAGTACATCAGCCCATCCTGGAACTTGGTCTGGCTCAGCACATTCACCGGCTCCGTGCCGCTGCCGCGCTGGTCTTTCAGATGCACATACTCCATGTCGCGGTCCACCCGCAATTCGATGCGGCTAACCAACTCGTCGCCCACCGCCAAGGGACCCTGCACCGGCACCAACAGCTCCCCCTGCTTGGTCGCCTCCTTGCGGTAGAGCGTCTTCTTCAGCTTGAGCGGCGTGCCGGTATGCGGCGTAATCTTGTCGATCTCCTCCAGATACTGCCAGTGCACACTCCCCCAGCTGACGCCCGCATCGGTCTTCTTAACCGTGATCGCCCCCATGGCAGGCTTGATCTCGCCGCCTGCAAACTTCTGCTCGTAGTACCCGGTGCCGGCCTCTACCTTTTGGGGGGTGATCGTCTCGCCGCCGAGGCGCACCTCGACCAACGCGTCGCTGGTCAGCAGGCTCCGGCCGCGGCGCAAGAGCGCGTAAACCGCGTCCGCCGTATCCGTGGACGTCTGCCAGTTCTGCGTCTGCTTCTGTTTGAGCAACCAGACCTTGCACGCCTCCACCGCCTGCGCATCGCCCATGACTTCGTCAAACGCCTCGATCATCAGCGCCTGCGTCGCGATCGGCGCCCGGTACCACCACCAGCTCTCCTCGGTGTCCCGCCAGCACATCCCCAGCTCCGCGCTGCTGACGCTATATTCCTTGATGGATTTCATGATGGCCACCGGCGTCGCGGCGTCCCCGAAGCGCTTCAGCCCGATGGCCAGATGCCCCTGCGACAGGCGGGGTAGTTGCAGCCAGTATGCCCGCGCCTCAGCCAGCCAGTATTGCAGCGCCTCCTGATACCGCCGGGCGACCGGGCGGTCCTTGAGGAAAAAGCTGCGCCCGTACAGGTAGAACGCGATCCTGGCATTCAGATGGTGCTTCTCCTTGCTGCCGTCATCCATCGTTTTGATCCGCTGGTACTCACGATTCATCCAGGCGTCGAGCGCACTCAGCGCTCGAAGCGCCGGACGCAGGTCCAGATCCGCCACGCCGAGCTGCCGCAGCCGGCCAAACCCGGCCGCGATGTAGAGCGTGATATACTCATCGCCCGTGAACCCCGGCAGCCAGGGCCACAGGCCATCACTCAACTGCAGCTTGGCCAACTGGTCCAACCCGCCTTTCGCTTCGTCCTCCAACCGTTTGGCGTCGAAGAGCACGCCCACGTGGCGTCGCGCCTGACTTTCGTCCTGCGCCTCGCGCAACCACGGCGTCTCCTCCAGCGCGACCGTTTTCAGCTCCTGATTCTGTTCCAGCGGGCTAGCGAGCGCCGGCGTGTTCGCCACTGGTCAATGACCCGCCGGATCTTCGGATCCGCCCGACCGATGAACCCCGCCACGTTGTTCGCATAGAGCCGGTTGAAGACCGCATCACTGCGCTCCTCCGGTGCTTCCATGAGATACGGCAGCGCCATGACCGCATACCAGGCCGGCTGGCTGACCATCTGCACCGTCAGGTTCGCGTGCTGCAGAGTTGGTGAGTTCCCCGACTGCAGCAGGTTGCTGAAGGCAAACGTTTTGGTCTGCGCCCCGCGGATCGGAAGCGGCAGCGACTCCAGCACCGGGATCCGCCGTGACAAGACCGGCAGATACCCCTCCTCGCCATCGCTCAAGCGGTCACTGGCCGCCACCGCCCGATAGGTGAGAAAACCGCACCCATCCGGGATCGTGATGCGCCAGGCAAACGTCTGCGCGGCCTGCGCCGGAATATCAAATATAAACTCCTGGGTTCGCAATCCCAGCGCCGCGCTGCGATCCTGGCCGGTCTGCGCATCCGCCAACGCCAGCCGCACGGTGCCGGTCTGGCTGGTGGCCGAGAGGTTGCCAACCTTGACCGTAAACTCCAGCGTGTCGCCCTCACGCACAAATCGTGGCGGATTGGGCTGAACCATCAGCGCCTTGGTGGTGGCGGCCCGATCCTCGAGATAGCCGCTGCGCAGCTCGCGGTCATGAGCGAACGCCATGAACTTCCACTCCGTCAGCGTCTCGGGCATGGTGAACGCCAGGCGCACCACGCCGTTCGAATCGCACAGCAAGTGCGGGAAGAAGCAGGCCGTCTCATCGAAATTCCGTCGTAGCTTTACATCGTCCAAACCCACAGGGACATCCGAATCAGCTCTTCGACCGTACTTGGGTGTCTCAGGGAGTCCTCCTCTTTTTATCTTAACCATTTTTGCCACATTGACGACCGGCTCACCGCGGCCCTTCGGGACCCGATATGGCGACACGCCGCCAAAAAAATCCGGCAGGTGCCTAACCCAATAACCCATCCAGGCCAGCATGCCACGATCATCCCGGTCTTCATCCGGATCGCTACCGGAGTTGTATTGCATCGGGGAGGAGATCATGTCGTAACAAAAGACACGATATTGCCAAGCAATCACCTTCTGCCGATATTTTGCCCCGCCTACCAGCGTCATAACATTGGCATAACTGGCAAGCTCACTATAGCCCTCACGCCGAAAGACATCGAACGCTCGCTGCCAGTAGTGCGGTTGGTACTGGTCGAGCGAGGCGTCATACAGCGTTGCCACCATCTCGGCGGCCGCGCAGGATGCATTCGTACCCGACACCACGGCCGTCCAGGTCTCGCGCTTACCCGGGCCGAGCAGGGAGACGAAGTGCTCCCAGCGCACATTCAGGACCTTGTTGCTCCACGGCACATCGACCAAGCGACTGGTCACGTAGGCGCGATTGTCGTGCACCGAGGTAACATGCAGGGTGAAGCCGCCGCGCATCGCCTCGGTTACGGGCCACTGGATCGACACCTGTGTCCGGTCCGCCGGCGTCCAGTAGGCGCAGAGCGTGCGCCCGTCCTGTTCGATCTCCACGAAGGCGCGCGCGGCATCGTAGCCACCCCCCCACAAGGCCTGGAACGTCTCGCCCGGTGCCACCGTCCAAGAGACTGCACGCACCAGATCCGGTACACGTAGGGCGCACTGCCTGGCGGTCTCATCCACCACCAGCAGCGACAGGCGCGTGGTCACCACCTGACCGAACGCATCCTGACTGGTCACCACGGCCCGATAGGCGCCGGCCGCCAGCCGGAAATCAAGCAGGGCCTCGCCCGTTGCGCCGGTGGTAAAGGCGCGCTCCTCCACCATTTCTCCAAGGTCCCAGTTATCGGGACTGGCCTGCGTCTCCGCGATGTTCGGATCAGCAGGCGTCTGCTGCGCAAGACCGTAATACCACCAGTTGTTCCTGCCCCTCTGCTCAGCCGTCGGCAACCGGGCGCGCGCCACCTGTGTCGGCTGGATCAGGCGGTAAAGTTTCACCAAGCCATTGGTGGCAACCGGCTCGCCGTCGAACGACGTGGTCCTGATCTTGAGCGCGACCGGCCTGGCGGGCGTCAGCCACTCCCCGGCTTCCGCCTGCACCCGCAAGGCCGCCGGACCGACGGTAACGCAGCGCTGGCCGGAACGCGTCTCCCCGGTGAGATCGGTGACGTCGGCCTGGACCGCAAACCGCACGCTCGTCTGATCTTCCCCATCCGGATCCGGGCGCGCCATGAAACGAAACGTAAAGGAGCCATCCTCTGCGGTAGTGACGATGCCATGAGCGATCTCCTGGTCGTTCGGCTTCGCCGGCTGGTCCCGGCGTCGCGATCGCCGTTGCGTCCCCAATGCATCATCGCCTATGCGTGCCACGCGATATCGCACCGTAGCGCCAGCCATGGCAGCGCCGGAGTACGCGGTGGCCTGCCCGGTGACCGTCACACGCGCACCCAGTTTGGCGGGCTCGGCCGGCGCATCCACCGCAACCTGGAATTTTGGCCGTTTATATTCCTCCACGTTAAAGCTGCGTTCCTCGTCATCCGTCGCAATGCTCATGGAGCCCGTGCCACGGTTGCGCGGGATGACAAAACTGCCGTCAAACGAACCGTAGGCGCTCGCCGTGTGCATTTGGCGAGCAACCTCCTCATTATTCGGATCACGCAAGATGACCGTTACGCGCGTGCCGGCGCGCACCGCGTAGTTGGCCTTGGCTTGGTCGCTTTGCAGACAAATACCCTTGTAGCGCACCATTTGTCCGGGCCGGTAGAGATTTCGATCAGTGAACAAGACCGTCTCCGCCACCGGCCATTTCCGCTCGTGGCGACAAGAATCAACCGTGTTGACCATGGCGACTTTGTCGCCGCGATAGGCAGCTGTAAGCAGGAATTTCTCGTGGTTCGCAGGAATCCGAAAACAGCCATTGGTATCGGTTGCGACCGCGCCCAGAGCCCGCCACCGCTCACCAAAAAAGCGGGAGTTGCCATGCACCCATCCGCCGACCTTGGCGCCTGGGATGGGCGCGCCGCTTTGCGCGTCCAGCACCAGACCTTCGATGATCCCCGTACCATAGCGGGGTCGCACAATCAGCGCCAGCTTACTGACCCAGAAGGGAGACATGTCAATACGATTGCTGTTGGTCCCGGAGAAGTCAGGCCGATGACTGAACAGCAGATAGTAGTAGCCCGGCTTAAGATCCGCAGGCGGGGTAATGTGTACCGTGCGCTTTTGGTAGTTGGTCGCAGCCGGCAACACACAAGACCAATCCTTGACCGGGGGCTGCTTCAGCAGGTCGTCGGTGTTGTGCCGACCGAGCAACTCGCGCAGCTCACTGTCCCATTTAGCGTTATTCGGAAAACGGCCATCATAATCCGCCGCCACCACCCGGAAGTACACCTGATCAATATTGCGGTAGGTGACGGCCAGTGCCTGCGTGCTGGTGTTCCAGACGTACTCGCTCGCGACTTCAAGCTCCTTGGCTTCCAACTGCTTGAGCAGATTCTGGCAGGCCGTACCGCCCATGCTATCGGGGAAGTCCGCGACCCCTTTGGCCGCGATGGCATGCGCGGTCACGGCATCCTGATCCTCCTCCTGCACCAGGGTGGCCCACGTGGCACGTGCCCGCGCGGCAAAGGGGTGGCTGGCGTACGCCTCCGCGTAGCGTTGGAGCGCCTGCTTGTAATAGTCAACCGTCCCCTCACCCACGGCCTTGCGCGCACCGAACTCGAGGCGCAGCAGTTCATTGTCCAGGAAGGCGTCGCGCTGCGCGTCGTGCTGGTGAAAGCGCAGGAGCGCCTGAAACAGGCGCAAGGCCTTAACCGTCGGGGAGGTGTCGTCCGTACACTCGATCTGCCAGGCCAGGAACTCAGCGGTGGTGCCAAAAACGGGGGAATCGGCTTGGAGGACAAAGGCATCTTCAGCCTGTGCCCCGGCCCGCACGTCGGCGCTGTAGGAGGCAATGGCGTCGTGCGCCAGGAAGTCCCAGAGGGTCGGCCGACAGGCGTCCGGCATGCTGGGGCTAGCAGCGTAGGTGCAGGCGGCATAGTTCGTGATCGAAGTGGCCTGGAGTATCGCTTCCGCCGCGAGCGCTTTCTGGAAGTGGTCATCAATGGTACGCAAGAGGCGCGGCAAGTCCCAGGTGTCAAACTCGCCCGATGGCGACTGCGTGGTCCGGGTGCGATCGACGAACCGATACCAGTTCTGCTGGCAGTACTGCCAGTACCAGTGGGCCAGTACGGCTTCCAGGATCGGCTTCATTTCGGCCGGCGCTTTTGCAATCTCCGCTTGCAGGCGGGTGATCTTCTCCTCGGCCTTGTTCCCCTGAATCTGCCCCTCGACGCCGATCTTGGTACAGATGGCCTTGACCGCCTCAGCGTACAGCTTGTTTTGCAGGGAGTTGGTGATAATGGTGTCCAACTCGGCCATGGTAGTCCTGGGTAGCCCCTGGCGCCGGGCTTCATCGACCTTGTGCCAGCCAATCGTGGCGGCCGTGGTGGCCACCGCCAGGCCGGTAACCACGACGATCGCGGCGGTTTTTACGTTACGGAAGAACATGGCTTGCAACCTCCCTACGTTATGGCGCCCACATGCGACTTCGTTTTCCTACCCTTATCCTCCCGCCGCCCAAGGCCATGTTACAAAAATCGTATCGGCGCAGCGTTTAGGGTTCAGATCAGGGTTCAGGGTTCAGGGTTCAGGGTTCACTGTAACGACCCAGACAACCACTGGCAAGGCCCACGTGCCTGCAATTCGCATGATGACCAAAGGAAACACTCGGGGTCGGAATCGGTATCGGGGTCGCAATATGGGCAATCGCCTCCCATAAATGAGAATTGCTGCCCATGTGCAATGGCCGCCCTATATAATTAGCCATGCGCTTCTCTACACGCGATGCACCGGGAGGGCGAGGCTCCCGCCGAGCCGGACACGTGTACCCTGCGCCTCGTCTGGGCGGCTCACCGGGCGGTTCGCCCTCCAGGTTGGCAGGTGGAAAAGCGGGCGGAAGAACCACAGATCATCGTCATCCGTACTCGTCGCCCGTACTCATTGACCGAGGAACGGGAGGAGTCGGTAGACGCGAACAGGCGACGTGAACGGGCGACGAATACAGGCGACGCGCTTGTCAAACCCGCGGTCGCTGCGGAGTAGCGCACGTGCTGTTGAAGCCACCGCTGCCAGGTAGATTTGGGCCGGCCGGCAGCGCCATCTTGGTCGCGATCGTTGTCTGAAGAAGATCGGGACAACGATCGCGACAACGATCAACTGAACTTGCGGTGCTGCCGCTCCCCGGTGTGGCTGGCCCCACCTGCAGCAAAGATCCGCGCAAAGAGGCCAAAACTGCAAAAGAAATGGTGCGGCGCGAGGAGTAGCCGCAACGGCCGCAACTCACGCTGATACATCTGAGGCGCTTGCAAAACTCCCGGTTTTGCAAGCGCCTCATCTTCTATTCCTTTGCCTGTCTTCTAGCTAACGCGGATCTCTCCGGTCCCCGCGCCTTCCTCCGACCGTCCACCCGGCGCCAGCAACCAAGCACCACGAACATCCCATTCGCGTCCATTAGCGTTCATTCGCGGTTAATGCTTGCTCGGCGTACCCTTACCGCCCGTCAGCCGGCGCCAGCAACCACCTACCACCTACCACCTCTCTCTTCTCCTCATCATGCGCTGCCGGGCACGGCCGTTGCGCAAGAACGGAAATGGGCGGCGGCGGCGGGGTTGCTGGAAAATCCAAGGATGGTGCGGGTATTTACACCTTAGCTTCGTTAATCTTTATTCTAAGGGCAGACCCCTTGGTTCTACACGACCGGGCGGACCACCGCTTCTGCCACCCGATTTCGGCGAACCTTTCTCACAATGACAGCAACCCCGCCGACCTCAATCGTGTCGCCGCTCCGGGGCGAAAGCTCCCGCGCCCGCTCAACCCACTCGGCTAATGTCAACTTTCCGTCCACCCCAACCAACACGGTCCCGCCCATGGCCGTCGCTAATTGTTCGAGCAAAACCCCTCCACCGGCCAACCACCCTTCGCCAATCGCGTTAAGATGTGCCGGCAACCGGTCATATTCATCGCGAATATCGCCGACAAGTTCTTCGACGATATCTTCCATGGTTATTAACCCACACACACGCGCACCTTCTGTTGCCAGCGCGATATGAACCCGGTCCCGAACCATGTCGGTCAACGCTTGCGCCAGTGTTGTTGCGACAGGAATATGCCGAATCGGCCTTACAATGCCGCGCAATCCGGTTCCGCCGGGATCCACCCTCAACGCAGTGACAATATCCTTGAAGGTCACATACCCCGCAATGCTTTGCGGATTTCCCAGCTCCATGCACACGGGATACCGGGTGTGCATGTGCATGTGCGCTTGGATCAGCGCCTCCGCCAGACTTGCCCCCACCGGAATCATCGCAACATCCCGTTCCGACGACATCGCATCCGCTACGGTTCGCTCCGACAACTGAACCGCCGACACGACAATTCGCTCTTCCATCGGTCCGATAATCCGCATGGCCCTCGCCAGAGACGCCGCCGCCCTCAACTCCAGCAACCCGGTGCGATCCTGCGCCGCCTTCTCGCCCGTACCGCGGTCTTGACCCATCCGCATCACTCGCTTGACGGTCGCCTCGAACACAAACACCACCGGGTAGAACACGCCCGAGACAACCTTCATTGTCGGAGATAGCGCCAAGGCCACCCCTTCCTTGTTGTTGATCCCGACCATCTTTGGAACAAGCTCAGCAAACACGATCGTCACCCCGCTGAGAGGGATCACGAACAGCATGAGCGCCAGAAACTCCGCCGCTCCGCTCGAAACACCGACCAGCCCGACCAGCCAAGGCGCCAGCCTTTCTTCCACCGCCGCTCCGCCCGTTGCCGCCGCTATCACCCCTGCCAGCGTGATGCCCAACTGGATTACGGCCAGACTTCCCTCCAAGCGTCCCTTCATGTACACGGCGCACCGCGCTCCCCGTCGTCCAGCCTGGAGCAAGACCTCCAGACGAGCGCGCGAAACCGAGGCCAGCGCCATCTCGTAACATGCAAACACCGCGTTCACGGCCAGCATTGCCACGATCACAAAAACCTCTACGAAGTTCTCCATTCGCGAAATAGCTCCCTTCTGAATATTGCACTACGTAATTATATCAAAGGGGAAAGCATGGCAGAAGCGAGGAGAAACGTCAAGATCATGCCCATGCCGCCAAGCTCGATTGACAAACTAAGTGCGCCCCCCGGCAGGGCCGGGGGGCGCATTCAGTCTGTCAAGGGGGGGAGGCGCGACCCCAAACTGCGGAAGATTGGGGGGGTGGATGCTTGGAAGGCTGAGAATAAAAAGGGGTCGTATTATGAGAATAAAAAGGGGAGAATAAAAAGGGGTCGTATTATGACAATAGACATTCACGGTTTATGCTCCGGCCCCTCCAGCATGCGCACGGCGCGCAGTTTGACACCTTGCAGGCGGGCATCTTTGGACAGACGCTCG
>CAIOST010000343.1 GCA_903861045.1 uncultured bacterium
GATCCTGCCCGTGTCCAAATCCTCTGCCAACCAACACCTCGCCACTGCTAGCATACACAAAAGCGGCTTCTGCGGTTACCACAAAGCCCTTGCTACAGCCAGCCTGCGTTAGGTGGCGCTTCAGGAAAAGACCATGCCACCCTGGCCTGATTTGGCTCTTGTCGCGTGGCGCTTCGTTGCGATAATCTGCCATCCGTGTCGATACTTGTCGACACCTGCCAAACTATGAAAATCGAACGCCGCCATCGTGAATTCATCCCCGAGTCCCGTCGGATCGTCGTCAAGATCGGCACGCGGGTGATCGCCCAGCCGTCGGGACGGCCGGATATCCGCCAGTTACGCAGCCTAGTCACCCAGGTCGCCGGGCTGCGGCGCAAGGGGTATGAGGTCCTGGTCGTCACCTCCGGTGCCGTCGCCGCCGGCATGGAGCTGCTCGGCATCCGTGAGCGGCCGAAGCTGGTGCCAGATCTGCAGATGTGTGCCGCGGTGGGGCAAGCGCGCATGATGGGGAAATACGAGGCGCTTTTCGCCAAGGAGAAGATGCACGTCGGGCAGGTGCTGCTGACCCACGCCGACTTCCTGCACCGCGTGCGCTTCGCCAATGCCCGGCGCACCATGGAACATCTGTTACGCGCGGGTGTTGTGCCCGTTATTAACGAGAACGATGTGGTGGCCGATGAGGAACTCAAGGCCGACCTCTCGCTGGGCGACAACGACTACCTGGCCGCGCTGGTGGTCAAACTCGTGCGCGCCGACCTGCTGGTGATCCTCAGCACCGTGGATGGCCTGCTGGCGCCGGCTCCCAACGGCCGCCTGCGGCGTGTGCCGTGCGTGGAGAAGCTCACCCCCGAGATCTTCCAGCTCGTTAATCCCAATAAAAACGCCCTTTCCAAGGGGGGCATGGATTCCAAACTGCGCGCCGCGCAGATTGCTACCAAGGCCGGTTGCGCCGTGGTGGTCGCCAACGGCCGCAAAGCCGGCGTCCTACCCTCCATTCTGGCCGGCGAGGATACGGGCACCCTGCTGCTAAGCAACCCGTTGTGAGGCTGTCAGGCTGGACACTCCCCCCTGTTTCTGCCATCATGCGCGCTCGTACCACGAGCCATCAAAGTAAGGATTCCTGACATGACACCTCCGAGCAAAGAAGACTTTTCCTTAGTTGCGAACACGATCCGCTGCCTCTCGGTGGACGGCGTGCAGGCCGCCAACTCCGGCCACCCCGGTCTTCCCATGGGCATGGCCGACGTGGCGGCGGTCCTGTGGCTTAAGCACCTGAAGCAGTGCGCCGCCAACCCCAAGTGGATGGACCGCGACCGCTTTGTCCTCTCCGGGGGTCATGGCAGCATGTTGCTGTATAGCCTGTTGCACCTCTCCGGCTACAAACTGTCGATGGATGAACTCAAGCGCTTCCGCCAGATGGACAGCGCCACCCCCGGCCACCCCGAATACGGCCACACCGAGGGCGTCGAAGTCACCACCGGGCCGCTCGGTCAGGGAATTGCCAATGCCGTGGGCATGGCGCTCGCCGAGCGCATGCTGGCGGCCCGCTTCAACACCGCCGAACAGCCCCCCTTGGTAGACCATCGCACCTACGTGTTCTGCGGCGACGGCGACCTGATGGAAGGGATCAGCCACGAGGCCTGCTCGCTGGCCGGCCACCTGCAGCTCGACCGCCTGGTGCTCTTCTACGACAGCAACCGCATCACCATCGAAGGTCATACCAGCCTCGCCGTGAGCGATGATGCCAAGAAGCGCTTCCAGGCCTACAACTGGCATGTGCTCGAGATCGATGGCCACGACTATGACCAGATTGACGGCGCCATCCGGCGCGCGTTGCGCCTCACCGGCAAACCGGTCTGCATCATCTGCAAGACGGTGATCGGCAAAGGGAGCCCCAACAAGGCCGACAGCCACGAAGTCCATGGTGCCCCCTTGGGCGCAGAGGAAGTTAAGCTGACCAAGCGGGCCCTCGCCTTCCCGGAAGACCAGCAGTTCCACGTGCCGCAGCAGGTTTACCAGCTTTTCGAAGAGCGCGCCGGCAAAACGCTGCGCCTGCACAACAAGTGGGCGCGCCAGGTCAAAGGTCTGCAGGAGAGCGACCCGGTCAAGGCGGCCCTCTGGCGCCAGCACATCAACGACGAACTGCCGGCGGATCTCGCCAGCCTGCTGCCGACCTTCGACAAGCCCATGGCCACGCGCTCCGTCTCGGGGTTGGTCATGAACGCCCTCGCTAAGGCGCTACCGCAGCTCGTGGGCGGCTCGGCGGACCTAGCGCCCAGCACCATGACCTTCCTCAAGGGGGAAGCCTCGGTGACGCCGGCCGCCTATGCCGGGCGCAACTTCCACTTCGGCATTCGCGAACACGCCATGGCCGCCATGATGAACGGCATGGCCGTCCACGGCGGGTTCCGCGTCTTCGGCAGCACGTTCTTCGTTTTCAGCGACTACTGCCGTCCGTCCATTCGCCTGGCGGCGCTCATGCAACTGCCGGTGATCTATGTCTTCACGCACGACAGCTTCTACGTGGGCGAAGATGGCCCCACGCACGAACCGGTCGAGCATATCGCCGCGCTGCGCTGCATCCCGGGGATGACCATTATCCGCCCCTCCGATCCCACGGAGACCGGTGCCGCCTGGATGGCGGCGCTGCAGCATAAGTCCGGTCCGGTGGCGCTGCTGCTGACCCGCCAGAACATGAATGTGATTGACCGCACGGTCTACCCGGCGGCCAGCAACCTCGAGAAGGGGGCCTACACCCTCTGGCAGAATGGCGCCGGCACGCCGGAGCTCACCATCATGGCCACCGGTTCCGAGGTCGAGATCGCGTTAACGGCCGCCAAGCAGCTCACCACCACGAATGTACGCGTGGTGAGCATGCCCTCGTGGGAGCTCTTCGCCGCCCAGCCGCAGGAATACCGCGACAGCGTGCTGGATCCGCAGTGCACCAAGCGCCTGGCGGTGGAGGCCGGCTGCTCCTTTGGCTGGGAGCGCTACCTCGGCAGCCATGGCACGGCCATCACGCTCGACCGGTTCGGCGCCTCCGCGCCGTTCAAGGATCTGGTCCTGGCCTTCGGCTTCACAGTGGACAACGTGCTGGCCAAGGCCAAGTCGCTGCTGTAGACGCCTGGTCAGATCTTACACCGCGATCCCGAGCCGCCGGCAGACCCTTGCCGGCGGCTCGTTCTTTCTCGTCCATCACTTCAAATTGCCCGCTGTGGCCTGGCGACAGCCAGTCTGCGTATGGTGTCGCTTCAGGAAAAGACCATGCTCTGCGCACCCGCCAAGCAAGTTTCGGCTTCGGCATATAGGGCACTTCTGCTATGATTTCTGCGCAATTAGGAGAGATAAAATGCCGCTCACGAATAATGATACCCTCAGAAGGCTCCGCTATAATCTGAACCTGAATGACAATAAGCTGGTCGAGATATTCAAAACCAGCCGAACGCCGCTCAGCCGCGAGGTGATCCAGAATATGCTCAAGAGCGAAGGGACAGAAGGGTATATCGAATGTTCCGATGCGGCCCTTACCGCCTTCCTTGATGGCTTCATCATCAAACGCCGCGGGAAGCGTGACGAGGCGCCCGCCCCCCAGGCTCATCCTGAAAATCGTTTGAGCAATAACGATATTCTCAAAAAGTTGCGCATCGCCCTGGCGTTGAAGGAAGAGGATGTGCTGGGCATCATGCAAAAGGCCAAAGCGGATATCACGCGCTCCGAGCTGAGCGCCCTGTTCAGGCAGAAGGATCATAAAAACTATCAGCCATGCGGGGATCAGTTTCTCAGAAACTTCATCGCGGGACTCAAGGACGTATATAACAAGCAAGAGGAAGGTACGTGATGGCTGTACCTAGGGGGGATGCGCCCGGCGCGTGGCACTCGATCTAACAGTATTGCCACCCGCGCCGCTGACAGGTATGCTGTCGGGGATTCACTGGGGGGAGCCCACACATGCCGTTTGCCCTTTTTCTTGCCCTCAAATACTTGAAGCCCAAACGCTCTATCACCTCCGCAGTCACCATTCTCTCGGTGCTGGGGGTGGTGCTGGGCGTGGCCATCATCCTGATCGTGCGCGCAGTCATGACCGGCTTTGGCGACACCTGGCGCGAAAAGATCCTGGCCTTCAAGCCACACATCACCATCCAGACCAAGCAAGGGTACATCACCGGCGAGGAGCAACTCTGCCGCCGCCTGGAGACCATCCCCGGCGTGGTGGCCGCCTCACCCAGCATTGAAACCCGCGTGCTGGCCGAGTATAACCGCCGGATCCTCGCCCCCATCGTCATCGGCGTAGATCCGGAGCGCGCCCAGCACATGCTGCAGGCCACCAACCTGCTGGAAGGAAGCTTCGACCTCTCCGGCGACAGCGTCCTGATCGGCAGCGACATGGCCCGCAACCTCGGCGTCATGGCCGGCGACCGCATCCTGCTCCACTCCCCCATGAACCTGATCTACACCAACCAGCTCAAGTTCCCGGAGGAACTGGTCGTGCGTGGCATCTATGAGGTTGGCCAGCGGGACTTTGACAGCGAGTTCGTCATCACCTCCCTGGGGGTGGCGCGGGACCTGATGGGGATGCGCCAGGGCGCCATGTCCATCCACCTCAAGACCGCCCAACCGCTGGACGTACAGCCGTTCGACCGCTGCGTGGCCGACGTCACCACCATGCTCGGGGGTAAATACATCGTGCGCACCTGGCAAACCATTGACCGCGATCTCTTCGGCGCGCTGGCCGTGGAGAAGAACATGATGGTCTTTCTCCTGGCTGCCATCACCATCGTGGCCATCTTCTGCATTATCGTCACCCTGATCATCATCACCGTGCAGAAGACCGACGAGATCGGGTTGCTTAAGGCGCTGGGCTTCTCCTCCCACCAGATTCTCTGGACCTTTGTGCTCTATGGCTGGATCCAATGTCTTCTGGGGACACTCCTGGGGATCGGGCTGGCCTATCTGGTGCTCTTCAACCTCCAGAACATCGTGGAGCTGCTGGCGCAATGCGGCGTGCCGGTCTTCCCCAAGAGCATCTACGGGCTGGACCGCATCCCCTGGCGTATTATTCCGGAGGAGATTGCGCAAGTGGCCGTGGCGGTGGTGGTCTTCTGTTCGCTGGCTAGCTTCTTTCCGGCTTGGCGCGCCGCGCGTATGGACCCGGTACAAGCACTGCGGAAGGAATAAGGCCCCACCATGGAAACACTCCTGACCGCTGTCAACCTGTACAAGCGTTATATCCTCCCCCACAAGACCGTGCATGTCCTGCAGGGGGCCTCCTTCACGGTCGGGGTGGGCGAGCGTGTCGCCATCATTGGCCGCAGTGGCACGGGCAAGAGCACCTTGCTGCACCTACTGGGGGGGCTCGACCGGCCGGACCAGGGGGAGATCCGCATGGACGACCAGTCCATCTATGCGCTGCGCTCCCGCGCCCGCAGCCTGCTGCGCGCCCGTCAGATCGGCTTTGTCTTCCAGTCCTACCACCTGCTGCCGGAGATGGATGTGGTGGAGAACGTCCTGCTCCCGGCCATGGCGCTTGGTGAGAACCATGCCCGCGCCCGCAGCCGCGCCCAAGAGCTGATCGCCCTCGTAGGGCTGGCGGACCGCATGACGCACACACCGCTGGAGCTCTCCGGCGGGGAACAGCAGCGTGTGGCCCTGGCCCGTGCGCTCATGAACCAGCCGCGCCTGCTGTTGGCCGACGAGCCCACGGGGAACCTGGACCGCGATACTGGCACCCAGATCCTCGAACTCCTCTTCGGTCTGTCGCACCAGCACCAACATGCCCTGGTGATCGTCACCCACGACCCGCAGGTCGCGGCGCGTTGCGACCGCGTGCTGCGTCTGGAGGGCGGCCATTTACTCGCGGAAGCGCCCGTCGCGTAAACATGGTCTTTCCCTTTGGCGTTCACAACCGCCGCCGTTGCAGTAATCGAAGGCTCTGGGATTTTGTCTCTGCTAGGCGTTCTATAACCGCCGGCAGGGGTTCTTCAGGGAAACAGCGGAGCGCGATTGTCAGCGTGAC
>CAIOST010000344.1 GCA_903861045.1 uncultured bacterium
GCGTAACACTCGTTTCACGTCATGCTGCGTCGTCATGCACAGCTAAAGTAGACCGGCGGGCCTCATTTGTCCAGCGATATTTGTGTGTAAAGGGCAGCACAAGGCCGCCGGGGACGGCAGGCAGCGGCTCACCGGGAGGTTCGCCCTCCCGCGCTGGACCCAGCCACGGGATTGCTTTTGCCGCGAGGGGTGGGGCGAAGGTGGCAGGGTTCAGGTGGTAGGTGGTAGGTGTTAGGGCGGCAATTGGCTCCGCCGCCAGACCTCGGAGGGCGAGGCTCCCGCCGAGCCGAACACGTGTCCAGGCACCGCGCCGGTGCGGCTCACCGGGAGGTTCGCCCTCCCACGCTGGACCCAGCCATGGGACAGCTTTTACTGCGAGGGTGGCAGGAATGTGGCAGGTGTCACTTGTGGTTGGCGCGCTGCATCTGCCGGTGGACCAGCAGGTAGTAGAGGCCGCCCAGCACGAGCACGGCGCCGCCCAGCCAGAGCGAGAGGCGGTGCATGTCGCCCGCGAGCAGCTTCTGGTCCTGACCGGCTTGCACGCCGATCCAGCAGAGCACACCCGACCAGATGGCCGAGCCGAGCAGCGTATAGAGGGAGTATTGCAGGTAGTTCATCCGCACAATGCCCGCCGGGATGCCGATGAGGTGGCGGACAACCGGCAGCAGTCGCGCGATGAAGATCCCCATCTGTCCGTAATGCGTGGCCCAGCGTTCCGCCCCCGCTACTTTCTCCGGCGAGATGAAGACGTATTTGCCGAAACGCATCACCAGCGGACGGCCAGCCAGGCGGGAGAACCAGTACATGACCGAAGCGCCGACCCAGGAACCGATGGTGCCGGCGATCACCAGCCCGGTCATGGTGAGCGGCAGCTGGCCAGTATGCACCAGATGCGCCGCCGGGGGGATAACAATTTCGCTCGGAAGCGGCACGATGGAGCTCTCAATGGCCATCAGGAGCGCCACCAGACTGTAGCCGTATTCCGCCAGTTTATCGAGGTACCAGTTGCCAAGCTGTTTGAAAGTTTCTGTTAACATGGCGGATGTTGTATCATAGGCGGCGGCATGGCGGCAGTAGTTTTTTGCAAGGAAGAGGCCAGAGGTCAGACGGCCAGAGGTCAGACGGCCATGTGGTTCGATAAGTCGAGAAAGGATAAGTTGCCCAAATGATTACGCCGAACCAACGGATGCAACCGCTGCTTGCCTTGGAAAGTAGGAGTCATGGACCGTCGGTCGTAGCGGCTGATCCATGTTGATGTGGCGCAAAGGTTCTCTTGGCTTGTTCCATTAGCCGATCTCTGACCTCTGACCTCTGATCTCTGACCTCTGATCTCTAACAGACAAAGGACGTGTAATAATGCCAAATACTTGTACCGGCGCCCCCCTGGATCTCTGCCTGGCGCCTTTGCGCGGGGTGACGGGGGAGTCGTATCGCACGGTCTTCTGCCGGCACTTCGGCGGGTTGTCACGCGCCATGGCGCCTTTCATCCCGACGGTGCGGGGGGTGCGCATCAAGCCCTCGCTGCTGGCGGAGTTGCGGCCGGATCGCAACCAGGCGCTGCCGCTGATCCCGCAGGTGATCGGCAAGGACCCCGGCGAGCTGACGGCGATGCTGGGGGCGCTGCGCGAGCTGGGCTATGGCTGTGCGGACCTGAATGCGGGTTGTCCCTGGCCGATGGTGGCACGCAAGGGGCGGGGGGCGGGGTTGCTGGCGGATGCGGAGCTGTTGCGGCGTATGCTGGAGGCAGGGTGTGCGGCCATGCCGGGCGGCTTCTCCATCAAGGTGCGGCTGGGGTTGCGCACGCCGGATCTGCTGGCGCAGCGCATGGCCGTGCTGAATGACTACCCGTTGCGGGAGGTGACGATCCACCCGCGTACGGCGCAGCAGATGTACGAGGGGCGGGTGGATCTGCAGGGGTTTGCCGCCTGTGCGCGGCTTTGCCGCCATCCGCTGGTCTATAACGGCGATATCCGGACCGCGGCGGATGGCGCACGGCTGCGCGCGTGTTTCCCGGAGATCCGCGGTTGGATGATCGGCCGGGGGGTACTGGCCGATCCTTTTTTGGCGGAACGGTTGCGCGGGGAGACGGGGGCACGGGATGTGATGCGTGTGCGGGCCTTCCTGGATGACCTGTTGGCGGCGGCCTGCGAGGAGTCGCATGGCGAAAAGCCGGTGCTGGGGCGGGTCAAGGAGTTGTGGGGGTATTTGGCGCCGAGTTTTTGCCGGGATGGTTTGCTGCTGAAGCGTATCCGGCTTTGTCATCGGGTTGACGAATACCGGCGCACCGTGGATCAACTCTTTGCGCGTCCGCCGGCCTGGGTGGAGGCGGCCGACGGGTTGGCGGGGTTAGCTGGCTAGTAGTTGTCATTGTGTATAGTAACGATTTTTGGCAGACTGCCGGGCTTTTCGGGTGGTTAGACAAAAACAGGAGTAGGCAAACGATGAAGTTCGCGACAGGTTGGCTGGCAGGCGTGTTGGTGGCAGGTTGTGCGTGGCAGGTGGCCGCTACCGAGGGTGGTGGCGGGGCATATCAGAATGGTGCGGAAGGGTTCCTCGTGGGGGCGGTGCCGCCACCCGGGCTGTATTTGGTGAATTATGACATGTTTTACAGCGCGGACTCCTTTAAGGATGGCCACGGGGATACGGTGCCGATTGATTTTGATCTGCAGGCCGCGGTCGACGTGGTCCGCTTGCTCAACGTTACTCCCGTGACGGTGCTGGGCGGGAATTGGGCGCAGCATATCATGGTGCCGCTGGCCTTCCTGGACGTAGGCGTGGATACGCCGGGCGGACGGGCGACGGATAAGAATTTCGGCATGGGCGATCTGATCGTCGACCCGTTCATCGTGGGGTGGCACAAGCTGCCGTTCCATTGGGGGATCGGTGTGGATACCTTTGTGCCGGTGGGCAAGTACCACGAGGGCTCATTGGCCAATATCGGACGCAACTACTGGACCTTTGAGCCCATGGCGGCTATGACCTATTTGAACGAGGGGGGCCAGGAGGTTTCCGTGAAGGCCATGTACGATTTTAACACCAAGAATCCGGATACGGACTATCTGTCGGGGCAGGAGTTCCACGCAGATCTGGCCGTGGCCCAGCACTGCGGCAACTGGACCTTGGGCTTGGGCGGGTTCTGGTATGTGCAGACCACGGACGACCGGCAGGATGGCGCGGTGTACAAGGGTGGCAATCGCGGCCGGCAGGTGGCGGTGGGGCCGCAGGGCAGCTACCAGTGCGGCTCGGTGACCATTTCGCTGGTGGCGGAACGTGAATTCCTCACCGAGAACCGCCCGCAGGGCGACAAGGTCTGGTTACGAGCCGTGATCCCGCTGTAAATAGGGCCCGCCGGGAGATCGCTATGTCAGAATCGCACGACCGTCTGTTTGTGGTTGATGTCATGCCGCTGCTCTACCGCGGCCACTTTGTCTTTCTGCGCAATCCGCGGTTGACCAGCACGGGAATTAACACCTCCGCGTTACAGGGGTTCGCTGCGATTCTGTTTGCCATTCTGGATGAGCATCAGCCGTCCCACTTGGCGCTGGTGCTGGATTCCACCACGCCCACCTTTCGCCATCAGGAGTACCCGGCTTACAAGGCGCAACGGCAGAAGGCGCCGGAGGATCTGGTGGCGGCCATCCCTATGGCCATGGAGCTGGCGGAGGCGTTGCGCATTCCGATCCTGCGCGTCGAGGGCTTTGAAGCCGATGATCTCATGGGGACGCTAGCCACGCAGGCGCGGGCCGCCAAGCTCGAGACCTGGCTGGTGACGCCCGACAAGGATGTAGCGCAGTTGGTGGACCACAACACGGTACTCTGTCGTCCCGGCAAAGGGGCGGCACCGCTGGAGGTTCTGCGCGAAGCGGATGTTTGCCGCATTTGGGCGATCGCCGAACCCGCGCGCATGGTGGACTTTCTAGGGCTCGCGGGGGATGCCTCAGATAATATTCCCGGCGTGGCTGGCGTGGGTGAGAAGACGGCCACGGCGTTGCTGCAGCAGTATGGGACGCTGGAGGAGGTGCTGGCACATGCCACCGAACTGAAGGGGAAACTGGCCGAAAAGGTGGCTACCTGCCACGCACAAGCCCTGCTTAGCCGGCATCTGGCCACCATCCGGCGCGATGTGCCCATGACGGTGGCCTGCGACGCGCTGCGGCGGCAGGAACCGGACCGGGAGCGCCTGCGCACGGTGCTCGCCAAATATGAGATGGTGAAGGTCGGCTGGCGCTTGCTGGGCGAAGCGGTCACCGTGGCAGCGGAGGGCAAGACCTTTCACACACTGCGCGAGACGCCGCATTCTTATACCTGTGTGACCGCCGAGGATGATTTGGCGGCCTTGCTGCAAGAGTTGGCGGAGGCCCATGAATGGGCGTTCGACACCGAGACCACCGGATTAGATGCGCGGCACGACCGCCTGGTGGGGCTCTCCTTGGCCACGGCGCCCGGCCGGGCCTGGTATGTGCCGGTGCCGGAAGACCCCGACGCCCGTCGCACCCTGCTGGCGCGTTTCGCGCCGCTCTTTGCCTCGCCCCACGCGGCCAAGATCGCGCATAACCTCAAGTTCGATCTCACGGTGTTGCGGCAGCATGGCCTGCCGGTGGCTGCGCCGGTGCATGACAGTATGCTGGCGCATTATGTCTATGACGCCTCGGAACGGCATGGCATCGATCATCTGGCGCGGATGTTCCTGGATTACGACAAGATCACTACAGAGCAACTGATCGGCCCCAAGGGTCCGGCGCAGAAGAACATGGCGGATTTGGACCCCGCGCAGATTTGTGACTATGCGGCCGAGGATGCCGATGTGGCGCTGCAACTCTACCGCAAGCTCCTGCCTGAGATTGTGGCGAATGGTGGGGAGCGGGCGCTGCATGAATGTGAGGAACCGCTGGTGGCCGTGCTGGCGGATATGGAGGCGGAGGGGATCCGGATTAATACGTCCGTGCTCCAGGCCTATGGGCGCGAACTCGAACGGGAATTGCTCGGGCTGGAACTGCGTATTCGCGAACTGGCAGGGGGCTCGGCGCTCAACCTGGCCTCGCCCAAGCAGATGGGGGAACTCCTGTTTGGACAGATGAAGCTGGACCCCGAGGCCAAACGCACGGCGTCCGGACAATACGCCACGGATGAAGAGACGTTGCAGAAACTGGCTGGCCGCCACCCGATCATTGACCTGATCCTCGACCACCGCGCCTGTAGCAAACTGAAATCCACGTATGTGGACAAGCTGCCGGATTGCGTGGATCCCGTGACGGGGCGCATCCATACCAGCTTCAGCCAGGCGCTGACTGAGACCGGCCGGTTGTCATCGTCCAACCCCAACTTACAGAATATTCCGATACGTACGGAGCGCGGGCGCCGCATTCGGGCGGCTTTTGTGGCGCGCGATGCGGCGCATGTCCTGCTGGCTGCCGACTATTCACAGATCGAGCTGCGCGTGATGGCCGCACTCAGTGGCGATGCGGGGATGCGCGCGGCCTTTGACCGCGGGGCCGATATCCATACCGAGACGGCCGTGCGCGTCTATCGGGTGTCCGCCGCGGAGGTCACGCCGGAGATGCGCTCCCGCTGTAAGATGGTCAATTTCGGCATCATTTATGGCATTTCCGCCTTTGGTCTAGCGCAGCGCCTGGCGATTCCGCGGGCCCAGGCGGCGGAGTTGATTGAAGCCTACTTTACGCAATATCCGGGGGTGAAGGCCTACATGGACCAGACCATCGCCTTTGCCCGCGCCAATGGCTACGTGCGCACGGCCCTCGGTCGGCGGCGCTATCTGCGCGATATCCAGTCGCGTAACGCTACGGCGCGGCAGGCGGCGGAACGCAACGCCATCAATACACCGGTGCAAGGGACGGCCGCGGATCTGATCAAGCTGGCCATGGTACACATTCATCGGGAGCTGCAAGTGCGCAAGTTGCAAACCCGCATGGTGCTACAGGTGCATGACGAACTGCTCTTCGATGTGCCGTGCGCGGAGGAGGCGACCGTGCGCGCGATCGTGCAGCAGGGGATGGTTCACGCCTTGGACCTGGGTGTGCCGCTGGAAGTCGAGATGGGGTCCGGGCCGGACTGGTTAGCCGCGCATTGATGGCACAAGGCTAGGAGCTGCGGCTGGCTGTCGTCGACGGCCTGGCGGCCGGCTGCCATGGCATGCAGGGCCAGGTTGAACTCCAGGGTTTCGATGTCGCCCACCGCGGGTTGGATGAGCAGGGTGGGGGGGTGGAGTTGCAGCAGGTGGTGGGTGTTCTGGTTTTCGGCAATGCGCGCGGAGCGAGTCAGGACATCAAAAATGGAGAGGCCGGCGGTTTCTCGTGCGAACCAGCGATGGATCGCTTGCGCCACGGCACCATGTACGGGGCGCGGTTCGCCGAGTTGATGGAGGATGGCCGCGACCGCGTGGGCCGTAGCGGGCGCCACGTGCCGCGGCGTCTGGGGGTCCGGGGGCAGACCGCGCCCCGGACCGAGATTGACATCCACGGCGATGACGATCTCAGCGCCTAAGGCACGGGCCACCTCGATGGGCAGCGGGTTGATGGTGCCGCCATCCACCAGGTATTGGTCGTCGCTGCGGGCCGGGACAAAGATGCCGGGTATGGCGATACTGGCCCGCACGGCCTCGACGATGTCGCCACTTGTGAAAATGGTGGGCTGCCCGGTTTGCAGATTGGCGGCTACGGCGGCATAGGGGATGGTCAGCTCCTCGATGTGGCGCAGTTCCAGGACGGCCCGCAGGAGTTGTTCGATGAACTTGCCGGAGAGCAGGCCGGTGCGGGGAAAGCCCCCTTCCAGCACCAATTTGGCCACGCGACGCCAGTCCAGTTGGTGGGTGAGCTCCTCGAGGACCGGCAGCCGGTTGGCCGCCAGCGCCGCGCCCATGATCGCCCCGATGCTGGTGCCGGCCACACAGTCGATGGGCACCTGCAGTTCTTGTAGACGGCGCAGCACGCCGAGGTGTGCCCACCCCCGCGCGCCGCCGCTGCCCAGCGCCAGCCCGATGCGCGGGCGTCCAGGTGGTGTAGCGGTGTGTAAAGTTGGCATGGCGTGATCATGGGGCCGCGCGTGTCAGGTGTCAACTCAGCTTCGTACCCGGGGCCTAAGGGCGCATCCTAGTTGCATTACAGAGTTGCGTTCAGTAGGACGGAACTCCGGTTCCGGCCATGGAATGGGCCGCAACCGGAGTTGCGGCCTACAACACTACAATGCAAAGCAAGGGGAAC
>CAIOST010000345.1 GCA_903861045.1 uncultured bacterium
CAACAGGCCGGCGACCCCGCCGTAGAGCAGGATGCGAGGCGAGCCGCCCGCCATCCACTCTGGCACCATGGATACGTCCACTCGCAACGGCGCATCCCCGGCTAGATTGGCTGTGCGGTAGAAACGACAGGTCTGATGGCGTCCGTACTTATCGGCCATCGGCAACCAGGGCCCGTCGGTTTTTTCCTGGGTCATATTCCCCCCCAGCGCCCCCAGCCAGCAGTCCTTGGCCGTGATCTCCCAGTTCGCAAAGGTAATGGCCGTGTCGGGTAGTGTGGGTGCCAGCAGCGCAGTCTGTTGTAACAGCTTGCCACCGGGCTGCGCATACGTGATTTCAATCGAGACCGCCTGATTCGGATCGCGCAACCGGTCAACCGGAATCAGCAATTTGTCGCCCGCTTGCTGGGCGGTTAAATCATGCGCGGTGTTGTTAGCATCCATGCGGCGCACCGTCCAGAGCGCTGCCCCGGGCGGCAGCCTCAGCGTGAGATATTGCTGATTGGCATTCTTGATACAATAGAGGGCATGGGTCACGGATTCGCCATCCCGGCCCAAGGTGGTGGCAAGGGATAGATAGTCTACTACTTGGCCAATCAGGCGCTGCGTGTCGAGCGGTGTTACGCGCAGCACAGCCTGATGGGGGCGGCGCACGTACTTGTAGGCGCCGATGACGGGGGCCGTGATCGTGGCCGCATAGCCCGCCTGGATCTCGTCGCGCGCAATGTGGATGAGTGTGGCGGGTAGCTCATCGCGCGGGGCCAGTTTCAGGCTGGCCGAGGAGGCCACGGCGATGAAGCCTAGTTCGCTATCCGTTTCGAGCGTTTCAATCTCGCCCACCGGCAATTCCGCGCCCCGGTACGCCAGCGGCTGATCGTACGTGAGTAACAGGGTGAAGTCACCCATGGTGCGCGACGTCAGTTGCACGGTGCAGACGTCGTTGCTGCGACTCCAGGTATCGATCCCGGCGCCCACGACATCCAGCGCGGCAATGCGCGCTGGCACATGAAAGCGCAGCCGCTGCACCGGCGCGCCACTGATGTGGCAGGTGATGGCGGCCGAAACATAGGTGACCCCCTCCCCCAAAGAAACCAGATGGAAGATTTCGGAGTGAATCGCGGATTTTGCCCGCTCCACGCCCAAGGTCAGCTTCCACGGAGCTTCGCGAAACCGGTACGCCAGTTGCGCCCCCTCCGTGCGGACCGGCGTAGATGCGGTATGCACGTCGCGCAGCTCCGTGACCGTGTTGGGCGTCAGGCGCAACCCCTTCTCGGCCGCCGCCACCACGTAGCCGCGTTGGGTGCGCGCACCCGCCACCCAAACCCGAGGCACCTCCAAGGCCGCACGCTCAGCCGCAAACGGTTGTTCCATGCGTAATTGTATCAGCACCGTCCCCTCCACCGGCTGACGAAACGGCACCACGATCTCGCGAAAGCCATTGGTAGGCTGGCGCACATCAACATCGTTCTCCGCCACCTGCGCGCCGGTGACGGCGGTCACCGTCCATTTCGTGTCGGCATCCGTCTGAATACGAACCTCGCGCGCCGCAGCATCACGCACTTCCAGTTGAATCGTAGCGGTCTGGGAAAGCTCCCCTTCCGATAGACGGGAGAGGATCCCCACTTCCGCGTTGAAGGTCGTGACAATGTCATCCATCCCAACGGTCAAGCTATACGGCATGGTGGCGTACTGATAGGTGTAGAGTCCGCGTGATGGTTGCGCGAGCGCCGATACGCTGGGGAAGGCCGACTTGTCGATCTGGGTCAGACCACCGGCTTGCGAAGTCTGAATTTTAATGGCGCTATCCGTACCGAGCAGCAAGGTGCCACCAGCGCGGATCACCTGCTGGGGGACCAGTACCGGCAGGGCGATTTCACACGGGAAGGAGGGGACGGCCCGTTCATACCCGATGATGACATCGTAGCCATCAGTCTGCGGGCGGGCCAGCGTGACGCGCAGGCGCGGGGCGTTCGTTTGGGTGCGATCCACCCGCCATTCCTGAATGTCACGCCCCGTTACTTCCAGCACATGGATGTCCGGCACAGCCAAGACTAGCTCGGACAAGGCGCCTTGGGCGACACGATACGAGATACTGGACTTGAAGCGGATCGCGCCGGGAGCGGCATTGGCTACGGTCGTGACGTCACAGGAGGCCATTAACTCGGCTTCCAACCGGCGTACGGCTTGTTTCCACCCAATGGATACCTCGCCACCCAAGCCGAGAAAGGCTGTCGTCCGGCACCTTTTTTTATCCAGTACTTCCCGCCGTACGTCACGTGCCCCGCCAATGGCTACTTCCAGATCCGGACGGTCGCCATCCACCGTAATGGTGCGCACCGGCAGTATCGGTACAATTAAAGCGCCGCGCCGCCAATCATCCCGCAGTTCGGTGCGTAGGGCAAACGACAGCTCGACCACCCCACTGACCTTGGCCCAGTAGCTCTCGGAGGCATTGCTGACACGGAACGACTGCCCGTCCCGCTGCAAGACCCACCCTTCCGGCAGGGTAGAAGCCAGCATGGCGATGTCACCCTGCAGCAGCACGAGCGACGCCCCCCGCGGCAAATCCGCCACCTGCAGTTTCATGGCCATGGTCAGGTTGTCGCCGGCTATCCGGCCCGAAATGGACACAGCCGTGATGTTAGGTTCAGCGGCAGCCGCTGTGAGCCACAACAAGCCACCAGCTAGCGCCAGATACAGAGCTTTCATTTTCGTCCTTTCGACATTTGTCAGTCTTCATCCAAACATCGTTTACGCGGGTGGAGTAAGTGTGCCGTGTAAGTGTGCGTTCAAGAGTGCGTTCAAGAGTGCGTGAAAGTGTTTGATCAATCCTTACGAACTGAAGCCTTTGAAAGTGATGTGAGCATAGCGGCGATCCGTCTAAGCAATTTCTTTCCATCATCCACGCGCGAAAGGTCCGCCGAGGTGCTGAGGGTCGCCAGGTCTACAAGCGCGGCTGATTGAACTGTGGCCTTGTACGCAATCTCATAGAACTTCGCCTTGTCCGTTCCGGTAAAGCGCCCAGTACCCTCAGCAATGTTCAAGGGAACTGAAGTAGTTGACTTGTCGAGTTTGGCTAGCAGGTCTGCACTGCACGAGAACTCCACGACCATTCTTTCTACCCACGCTGCCAGTAGGAGCGACGCTTGATAGACGTCCAAGTCCTCATGACTAAATAGCTTTCCCAGCTTCGTACGATACGGCGCATGATCCTCACGAACCCTATCGGCCGTTGTTTTCCACATGGAAACCAGGATGCTGACGATCTCTGCCAGCAGGCTCTTTCCCGGGGAGGCCGCTTCAACGGACATCAGTTCCTTTGCCAAAAAAACGTCTAAGCACGCCGCACACTCCAGTGCTGAGCCGTTGGCTTGGCCAAGGTAAACAATTCTTTCCTTCGAAGACCATAAGCTACTGGCGTGCGCGATATTCACGAGTATGCTTTCCGTAGCGCGCTCAAGGTGTTCGCACGCTGAAACTCGCCTCGGCAGCCCTTGCAGCAACCCTTTGCGCATCTCCGCAAAGGCGATGCCTTTCTGGTACACTTGCAATTTCTCATGTCCGAATAGTTGTGCCATGGCGCACCCTCGCTTACACCTACTCTTACACCCATTCTTAAACGGCTACACTTACTCCACCCGCTTACTCTCTCTCAAATTGCCACGCAGCAACTATTTGCTCAGCGCGTCCGCCTGTTCCACCAGCCCCAGCAACTCCTTCACGCGCGTGTCGAGCGGTATGGCCAGCGCCACAGGGCGCAGCAGGCGGGCCACATCCTCAAACCGGCGCCCCGCCGCATAGGGGCTGCCGCGCAGGATTTCGGCAAACTCCGCTGCCCCAGCCGCCAGCTTGAACTGCGGGCGCGTGGCGTCCACGCTGCGGCTGAGCATCTCCGGCGTAATCGGTGTGGCAATCTCCTCAATCGCGCGGGTATCAGTGCGCCGGTACCGCACCCGCACCGTGCCCAGCGCCTGGCGCGCGGCACCGGCAGACTGGGTATCCAACTCGTACAAGGCGGTGACGGCCTCCCCGGAGCCTACTTCGCCGGCATCCACGCTATCGTCACGGAACTGCTCCTTCTTCAAGGCGCGGTTCTCGTAGCCGAGTTGACGGAAGCGCCGTACTACTGCCGGGTTCCACTCCACCTGAATCTTCACATCCGCGGCAATGGTATGCAGCGTGGCGGAAAGCTCGTCGACAAACACGCGCTTGACCTCCTCTTCGGAGTCGAGGAAGCGATAGACGCCATCGCCCTTATTGGCCAACTGCTCCAGCATCTGATCGTTGTAGGTCCCCTGCCCGACACCAAAGACCGAGCAGGTAATCCCCTGGCGCCGGTAGTCGTCGATCTTCGCCAGTATCTCCTGTGCTTCACCGGTGCCGAGATTGGCCACGCCATCCGAGATCAGGATGACGCGGTTTTCCGCCCCCGGGCGGAAGGCGCG
>CAIOST010000346.1 GCA_903861045.1 uncultured bacterium
ATGATCGGGTAGCGCTTCGTCGGTTACAGGGCCATCGAAAAGCCCGGTTTCGAAAGCCGGAAAAGACGAAGTCTGCCAAAAAACGGCCATTTTCCGGCCTTAGGACCTCTGAATTCACCGAAATGTGCGCCGCCGCGCCATATTTTCTTACAGAACCCCTCGCGGCGACCGCCGCAGGCGAGCGGCGCGAGGGGTTCTGCAAGAACCTCGAACAACATGAATTACAAGCGAATTCTACTGATTTTCCGCGGCACGGTGCGGGACGGAACCAGCGACGTCGGGCGCGGAGCGAGGGGGAGGCGGGCGGCTGTTCCTCGCGCGAAAAACTTTTGCGTTGGTTGCGCGGCTGGCCGCAGAACTCTACCGTCCGGCGGGGGAGTCCGCGGTGCGCGCGGGACGCTGGATAGGTGACACGCTGCCCTCGGCCCGGGGGCGGGTCGGGGCTACTGACAGCAGTAAACGACGCCGTAGCTCCCCGGTGGGCTGGCCCCACCGGCAGCAAAGGTAACGAGCGTTCGTGCGAGGCCAGCCCGGAACAGACGCCCTTCGCTCTACCCGCAGCGCCATCGTTGCCTCTATCGTCGTCCCGATCTGCGTCACACACCATCGTTGTCGCGTGACTACTCAGGTATCAGGGTTCAGGGTTCGGGGTTCAGGGAATACCGGCCGATTCGCCCTCCTTTGTCCGACCAGATAACCAAACGCGCGACCGCTCTGGCGGTGATATCCGGCCTGAACCCTGATACCTGAGTAGTTACGTTGTCGCGATCTTTGTCGACAACGATCGCGGCGTTCCTCGTCGGCTGAACATCATCTATCGGTGGACGACTACGGCGACGATTACGGTGGACGATCGGGCGAGGCTCCCGCCGACACTACCACCTACCACCTGCTCCGCCCCCATCCCTGCACTAAAACAAATCGAGGCCTAGCGCAACATCCGCCGGGATGCCATTCGTGCTGCTGCGGCTCGGCTTGCCGGCGCGGTTCAGCGCATTAGAGGCCGCCGTACGCAAATCTGCCGCCCGTCGCACCGCAAATTTACGAATGCCTTCCCGCTTGTCCGACACGGCAATTTTAGCCAGCAGCTCAAGATTCGTCAGACCCCCCACGGCCATTTCGCGAATCGCAGAGTCCGTAGCCTCCACCGCCACCTGCTCCAGCCACTTTTGCTGCGTGAGCTTAGCCATCGCATGTCGGCGAATATTCTCATCGGTGTCTGCCGTGGCCAAGATCACCGGCAGATCCTCCTGCTCCAGCCACGCCTGCTGCATGAGCTTATCCATCGCATCATGGCGAATATAATCGTCAGGGGCTGAGATCGCCAGGCTCGCCAATAAGTCTGGCCGGGTAAGTTTCTCAAGCGCAGCATCGCGCACCTTGGCATTCACACTCTCGCGCGCGAGCCTGGCCAACATGGCTTGGTCGGTCACCTTGCGGGTCCACTCAGGCCGCACCCACATCCCCATCTCGGCCAACAGCACCTCGTTGGTAAGCTTCTCCGCCGCTTGCCTGCCGATCCTCATCATCTCGACATTCTGAGTATACGTGACATACTTGGCGATCTTGGCCAGCAACCCCTGGTCGGTGAGATTATGCAGAGCTAGGCCACCGCCAAGTCTTGGTTTTGCCTCCAAAGCAAGTTTAGCCAACAACAACTGATTGGTGATTCTTTCCACAACTTCGCAAGAGAGATAGTTGTCTATTGAGCGTTCTTTACGATTATCGCTGCTATCAAGCTCCAGGACGAATCGTGTCATTTGCGTCTGATCGGTGAGTTTGTGAACCACCCATGCGCAGAACCGTAGATCCCTGGTTTGCGAGAGATACCTGGCGAGCAGCGACGGATCAACCAGGCCAAACGCGGCGGCTTGACGGACATCAACATCCACATCCTCCAGCGCAATCCGGTACAGCAAGGGCTGATTGGCGAGTTTGGCGACCGCCGCCCGACGAACACACGGATTGGTGGACTTTACGGCGATACGGGCCAGCTTGGCTTGACTTCGCGTGTCGGCCACGCTTTGCAGCCCCGGCTCAAAAGCGTTCATCCCCCACCCTGCCAGGACACTCGCCACAACGACGAGCAGGACACTGCATATGCGATGTCGCTGACCCGTGGGCGTGGGCGCCAGGAAAAGCGCGGCGCACACCCGCCGCAGAAACATCCAACCCATGATGCCCTTCATGCGTGCCTCACCTTTCTGTCGGGATCGGGCGGCCGTGCCATGTCCGCCTGGCCCGGGCGGGCCATGGGGATCTTCGGCGCGTAGGCACCACCGGCAGCCGTCTCCAAAGTGGCTCGATCCGGCCCGTAGAAACCAAACTCCTGCAAGACCTGCAACTTGGGCAGCACGTTTCGCTGCAAATCGTAATGATAGAACCCCGGAAAGAGATCGGGGTTGGCGCGGATAAAATCAAAAATCCGCGCATGTTCCTGCGGCAGGTCACACCGCGCGCCCTGCAACTGTTCATGCCCCGTCAGCATGTACTCCGGCAAGAGCTGCGGACAGAACTCCAGGGGCGCCCCGGGCGGCAAGTCGCGATAGATATCGGTTTGCGGCAGCAGCGAGAGCAGACTGGGCAGAATCCGCGCACCCAATGCCCGGAAAGCGACCATCTGAAATACGGTCTGGTGGAAATCGGCCATGGTTTCGAAGGGAAAACCCCAAACATAAAAGCAATCGGTCCGGTCGAAAATCCGGGTCGCTTGCGTGACCACGGCCACGGCCTCCTCGGACGTAAACCCTTTCCGGGTGCGTGCCAGCACGGCGTCGGACCCCGACTCAATCCCGTACCGGATCTCGCAGCAGCCGGTTTCCGCCATGGCGCGCATCGTCTCCTGATCGGTCAGGTTCACACGGCCGAAGGCTTTCCACTGCACCTGCAAGCCGGACTGGCGCAGGCGCTCGCAGAACTCCATGACCCGTCCCTTGGCGCTGACCATGAATTCATCCTGAAACAGAAAGAGCCGCACCCCATGCTCCTCATGCAGCCGCTGCATGGCTTGCACGATATGGGCCGGCGAATGCGAATAGGTCTCGCGGTCCCAGACCGGCGCCACCGAACAAAAGGTACACGGATAGGGGCAGCCACGGCTGGAAATCATGCCGTGGCCCTGATAGTCGGCAAAGCGGATGTGCGCAAAAGCCGGCGCACCCAACGCGTCCAGGTTCGTGATGCGCGGGGCTCGCGGCGTCTCCACATAGCGCCCTGCGCGCCGGAAACTGATCCCCGGCACCTGCTCGAGCGCTGTGCCGTCCCGTAACGCGCGCAGCAAAAGGGGACCGGAAATCTCCCCCTCGCCGCGCGCGATGATATCCACCCATGGGCAGCGCGCCAGGATCTGCCGCTCCACCGCCTTGGCCCCCACGCCACCGAGAATGACCGTCTTGTCCGGGTAGCGCGCCTTGAAATCCTGCAGCGCCAAAAGAGTGAACGGGAGCAGGTTGGCCATGCAGCTCACGCCAAGGATGGGGGCACTGTTTTCAAGAAACGCAGCCATCGCCGCCGGCTCAAACGGATCGGCACAGCTCTGCATCTGATAATCGCGGAAATCCACCGTAAAGCCGGCCTGCTCCAACGCGGCGATCAAATAGAGTGGCCCCAGCGGCAGATGTCGCTCCCGCTCCTTGCGCCCGTCCGCATACCGGACATACAGCATATTCAGATTCACCAGCGTCAGATCAGCAGACATAGGCCATTCCTCCGAAGCATCTACGGCTGCTTTGCACCGGCAGGCGTCTCCGGCTGGCGCCCCGCCTCGGCCGACGGACGCTGTGCCGCCGCGCGCTGCTTGTCGATCCATGCGGCCAATAACGCCGGCACCGCTCGAATCTCCTTGATCAGCGCGTCTTCGCTCAGCGCGTTTGCCCCGGCCGGATCCATCACATGGTGCACGACATGGTAGGCCCCGGCCAAGAACACGACCTGCGGCACCTTGTCCTCCGAGCCTAAATTAACCCAGCGCATCGCGTATTCCCGATCATCATCCGTCTGGCAGGCCAACGGGATCACACCGGACTCCCGTATGGCGGCCGCCAACTTGGTGCTCCCGCGCTGACAAAGGTTCGAGAGCAACGCACTGCTGCGATACGAAGGCACACGCTGCCATTCATCTACCATGCCAAAACATACAACCGGCCAGCTTGGCCACGTGCCCATCGGAAAGACCAGCATGATCACACCGTTGGACGGCCCGGCCAGCGCCCTGGCTTCGTCCAGCGAGGCGGCCCACGGGATATTGGTCGACACCAGCGGGGCGCTGAGCGCAGGCGCGCCCGGCAGATCCGGCCGCATACCACGACTGGGGTGCAGTTCGCCGGACGGCGCCGGTCGCCCCCCTGGGCTGGCAGAGCCTTCCGGCGCGCCTGCGGTCGCATGCATCTCGGAGGCTAGCAACGCGGCGGCGGCGGTCCCCATGGCCAGCACCGGACGTTTACAAGCCGCCACCCCGTCGCGGGTAAAAACGGCGATCATCTGACGCAGCGTCGGCGCCGGAATAGACCGCAACACCGCCACTTCGCTACCGGACAAGGGGATCTGGGCCTCCCGGGCGGCCTGGAGTGGATCGGCCAGCGTCTTATCACGCCATTCGCCATGCAAGCCGGCCAAGGCTAACAATCGTTCCATGCCACGTGGCACACACATGGTCCCAGCCGAGGCATCGGCGGGGCGCGGCCCCACAATCGTCGGCGCAGGAACTTCCAGGGGCGTACGCCCGGCCGCGTCATCGTGGTCGTCAGTGACAGGGTTCATGGCATCCAGAGTGTCAAAACCAGCAGCGGCTGTCCAGCCGCAGCAGCATAAAATTCATCTTTCGGCCTGCCGCGCTCCTTCATGCTTCGGATCTCGCCCTTCGACCATCTGCAGTTCCGGCGGCCCCGCCCTTGTCTGACGGCAAGGTGATCCTCTTACGCCGTGCATCTGCTTCCGGTGGACGACTACGGGGACACCTAACACCTCCCACCTAACACCTACCACATCCCACCTTCCCCGCCCCCGGCGATCCCTTCCGCCGTGCATCTGCTTCCGGTGGACGACTACGGCGACGATTACGGTGGACGATCGGTGTCACGTCCTACCACCTACCACCTACCACCTAAAACCTACCACCTAACACCTACCACCTAAAACCTACGGGCCGTGCCACACCACCGCGGCACCAGCCGCCTGCCGTACTTCGGACAACGCCAAGCCGTTGGTCGTGACAACCGCGACCCGATAGAACTGGTGGAGGCTGCCATGCTTCGGCGCGGGCAGCGTGACCGTGGTCCAATCACCGGCAGGCGGCACGTTGGACAACGCCACGGTCCACTGCGCCGGCAACTGCTCCACGGTATCGCTGCATAATACCGCGTAGTGCTGAGGATCCCGGCCGCCATCCTGCCTGGATCGCCAGGTAAGCGTCGCCCACCCTCCTGGCAAGAGCGTAATGTTATCCAAGCGCAGCACCGGGCGGTCATATTCCTGCTCTCTGTTGTCAGCCGCCCATGGCAGGATCATATTTTTGGCAGACGAATCCGCAGCGGAATTTTGAAGACGGAGAGGTGACGCATGAGGATAAAACACGCTCAAATGATGCGATCCGGGTTTACGGGTGCGGGAGGAGATAGAAACGGCAGTTCAGTACGAGCGGCGTTTTGAAGTCCAAATGCTGGTGAATACGGAATCCGGACAGATTCTGGATATTGCGATTTCGGCGAATCGTATTCGTGTGTTATAGCTTATCAGGAAATAGCGAACGGTTCCGCTATTCGCTGGTATTTAGCCAGCGGGCCAGCGCACGACGCGGGGTATGGACCAGCAGTTCGGCTAGGAATTCACGCGTCCCCAAGGCGCGCGGCTCACGCAGGCGCAGGCAGGCCAGGGCGGCGCCAGCCAGCAGCAGACCCGCCGCCAGATAGAGCATGGCATGGGCATTCAGCACCCAGAGCTGCCGACTAGCCAGCTGATCGAGCGCCACGCCCCAGCCGATCGGCGCGACCCCTTGGCCCAAGGCGGCGGCCACACTATACAGGGCAAAGAAGTGACTGCGCCCCTGGCTAGGCACGGTCCCCATTAGCAGGCGCTGGCTGGCCAAGCCCAAGGCCCCACCGGCCAGGCCAGCCGTGCCTTGAATGGCGATCAACACCGGCCAGGACAGGGGGAGCCGTCCGGCCGCCAGCGCGCCCCATAAGGCCGCATGCACGACCCAGACCAGCAGCGAAATGACCATTAGCGGACGGCTGCCGCTCCGGTCCACCAGAGGGCCGAGCAGCGGGAGGAGGAAGAACTGGGTGGCGGGGTGGGCTTGGATGAGCCTGCCCGGAGAACCGAGGGTCGCCGGATGTGTACGGTTTCACCCAGATCAGAGGCGTTCGTTGTTCCAACCCCGCTTTGAAGACCGCCCGCTCCATGGGTGAAAGAAAGCCGGAAAGGATTGCTTCGCCAGGTTTCGCCGGCAAGTTACCGGATTGGTCGCCCTACGATCCGCACCACCCCATGCACATGGTTCGGCATGATCACAAACACATCCACTTCGATCTCATCGCGGATCTGTGCGCTCTTGTGCCACTCTTCGGCTGCAATTCTACCGGCTTCGTTCAACACCATCTACCTGTTCACGACTATGCCAAACAATGGGCTGTTCTCATGCGTGTTGCCAGTAACGAAATAGCAGCCTGCGGCTGTGTAGTCCCAGCCCTTCGGAAGAAGTGGTGGGCCTACGCTGAATTTCCAGCGGACGCTCTGATCGAAAAGAAGTATAGTATGAACCAGCAGGTTGCACCACTCCTGCTGGATTTCGACCAAGGCCCTGGCAAGGCTTATGTGGCGTTGGGCAACGGAACAGCATGAAATATGCGACTGTATACGTTTTTATCCTGATCATGGCGGCGGCGCTCATGGCAGGGTGTGGCGCAGCCACGCGGCTGGGCACCAGTCGCGTGGCATGCCGCAGTACGCGTGCGGAAGAGAATCCCGATGCTTGCCACGATTGGTCGGAGCCGGTGCCTGTATCTCCTGACATCGGGACCAACCCCATGGCAGGCGACGCGCTCGTCAGCAGTGGCCCGAAAGGAATCGCTGCGCTCCTGGGCTCGGAACGTGTGACAATTACGCAAGACGTGCAGCGATTGCTGACCGACAGCGCTATTTCTGCTCGAAGCGTGCTTCCGATCGCCCGATACCTGCTGGTGCATGGGAAAGGCCAACTGGCCGATGCCTTGATCGAGGCAGGCGCGCAAGAGGATCGGCGGACGCCCAACGGGAATGAACACCAGCGCTACCGGGATCGCATCTACGCGTCGTGGCTCATCGCCAACGACCGACTTGACCAGCGCCTCGCCCAACTCCAGCGACTCCCGGATCCGTCCCCCGCGGCCTTGCGCCAGATCGCTGTACTCTGTCTCGCAAATGGTGACTTTCCAAGCGCACTTGATTACGCGGACCGCATCAAGGACGCTGATCTGACCCTGGAAGCGCGCTACGGGCTTGGTGCTTGGGAAGCGCTGGCAGCCATGCCTGACGAGACAAACGAACTCGACCGTTTCGGGCACGTCGCTGCCTACTATCGCAGGGCCGAAAACCGGAATGCCTTTGAAACAACGATTCGGGACATCCATGCCTACATCGACCGTCACATGCCGGAAGCACGTACCGGCATGCTGCAGCATCCGGAGAATGGAGTGGACTGGTATACCGCCAAGATACTGATGGTCAACGACCGTCTTCAGGATGCGTGTGACGTGCTGGCTCGGGCACAAAACTACGTCCAACTGGCTGAAATACTGAGTGCCATGGATCGTCACGAAGAAGCACTGGCCGTTATCCAGCGCGCCCTAGCCGAGAAAGACCCATGGGCCAGGTTACTGAGGGCTCTGGAAGTCAGGATTCTTTCCGACGTCGGCGCAACCGAACAAGCGCGCACCGCCGCCTTGCGCTTCCTCGATGAAAGGTCGTCGGCCACGGACGACCAAACCGTTGCCGCCATGATCACCGGGGCAATCCATGCCGGACTGACGACCGAAGCGGCCACGCTGGCCGCGTCCGTGTTGGACAACTTGCCGCCCGACCGGACCGCTGAGCGAAACAGCATCCTCAGCGCCCTGCTCGGCGAGTACTGGGACGCTTTCGGCGCGAGGTGGCTTCCTCTCTTGCGCCAGGCCGCTCCGGAACAATCCACCGCCACGCACCTGCTGCTCTTGCGCGGGTGCATCGACCGGGAGAATGACTCTCTCGGCAGGTTCGCCTTGTTGACGGATCAGATGTCGGTCTTGACAGCGCGACTGCCCCAACGCGAGCAAATCAACGCGTGGGAAGACCAGGCGTACGCCCACACAGAACGTGGCGACCTGGCCGCGGCCATCCAATGCAGGCGCCGGGCTTGTGAACTCGTGAGCCAGGATAACCCGTCCGATCGCTCTGGGCGGCACATGATATTGGCCAAGGACCTGATGGCCAGTTCGGAATGGGCATTGGCGGCGGAATCGGCCCGCCTTGCGTTTGAGGCCAGGGAATCGGCCGCTTCACTTTGGGCGGAGGGTTGGGCGCGCGCCAAAGGCGGCCAGAAGCAGGCGGGCGCTGAAATTATCGAACAAGCGCGCCTGTTGGCAGCAACCAGTATTCCTGATGGCGTTGAACTCGCCAACTGGATGGCTCGTCTCGGGGCTCCGGAGTTGGCCGCTCGACAGAATGAATTGGTCTTCCGTGTCGCTTCGCTCTCCCAGTGGGACAAGTGGCTGTGCGCCAAGGCGGCTGGCGATTTTGCGTGGCAGAAAGGCGATTTCGCGAAGGCCGTGGCATATGGCGAAGCCGGTCGCTTTGCTCACGTCACCAGCCGGATGGCATTCGGTTTGACCGCTTACGGATATCTTAACGTAATGTGGCAGCTCCATGCCGCAGCGGCCAGCGGAGCAGCGGCTTCAGGACATATTGATGAAATGACGAAACACGTTCGTCTGGCGCGGGAAGCGCAGCCGGCCGACGTCAGCCTCGCCATCATGCTGGTCCCGGTTCTGGAGAAGGCTGGCCACCGGGAGGCCGCCGATCAAGTGTTCTCGAAAGCTTTCGAGTTCCACACTGCCCTGACCCGAACGTACCCGCAATGTGTCACGGCGCATGGTGCCATTGCCCTGCTGTCGGCTCGCACTGGACGCGCGCTACCGGAAGCACTTAGTCACGCCCGATTGGCTGTCGCGTTGGCCCCTGACAAACCTTCCTACAGAAGCAATCTCGCCGAAATACTCTTCCGCCTCGGCGACCGGGAGGAAGCCGTGTCCGAAATGCGAAGATGCATCGCACTGGCACCCACGGTCAAGCGGTACCAGGAGCAACTCCTTAGCATGCGCAAGGATGCAGAAGCGCACAGCACAGAGTAAGCACGGTACGACGAAGAGGCAATATGGAAATACAAGCGAATTCTAGTGATTTTCGAGTCACGGTGCGGCGCGGAGCGAGGGGGAGGCGGGCGGCTGTACCTCGCGCGCAGACCTTTTGCGTTGGTTGCGCGGCTGGCTGCAGAACTCTACCGGCCGGCGGGGGAGTCCGCGGTGCGCGCGGGGCGCTGGATAGGTGACACGCTGCCCGCGGCCCGGGGGCGGGCCGGGGCTACTGACAGCAGTAAACGACGCCGTAGCTCCCCGGTGGGCTGCCCCCACCGGCAGCAAAGGTAACGAGCGTTCGTGCGAGGCCAGGCCAGAACAGACTCCCTTCGCTCTACCCGCAGCGCCATCGTTGTCTCTATCGTCGTCACGATCTTCGTCGTACACCATCGTTGTCGCGATCTTTGTCCCGATCTTCGTCGACAACGATCGAGACAATGATCGTGACAACGACCCCGGCGATCCTCGTCGGCTGAACATCATCTTTCGGTCGACGACTACGGCGACGATTACGGTGGACATAACACCTACCACCTAACACCTAGCACCTACCACCTTCCCCGTCCCCGAACTACCGACCCTTTCCTTCTGCGCACTTGCAAATCCCAGCCTGTCCGGTAAGATAGCGCGCCATTGCACACAGGTGTACGGAACACGGTGAGAATCCGTGGCGGTCCCGCCGCTGTATCCGGGGACGCGCGCTCCGGGCCCGCAAGGGCCGGCCACCGGTGTCAGGGCGTGTCGGTCACGGCAGGCCCCGCACATCGGGAAGGCTGGGGGCAGCGCGGTTGATCCGGGAGCCAGAAGACGAGCCGGTGTGGCATCGTAGACAGGATCCAATGGTAACGGGTTCTGGCGGGTCGCAAGCATGCGGCCAGGCCGGAACCTTTTTTGTTTCCGGCACGGCCATTACAAAAGGAGCACACTCACCATGGATCTGTTAACGCAAACCATTGCCGCCATCCGCCCCCTGAACGAAGAAGTCCGGGAGCAGGCGTTGCAGCGGCTGCGGGATCAGGCGCGTCCGGCGGGTAGCCTCGGCATGCTGGAGCCGTTGTCCGCCCGCCTAGCCGCGATTGCCGGCACAATCAACGTACGCTTGGCCAACAAGGTCGTGGTTACCTGTGCCGGCGACCATGGGGTGGTGGCGGAAGGCGTGAGTCTCTTTCCCGCCACGGTCACGCCGCTGATGGTGCTCAACTTTGTGGGCGGCGGCGCCTCGATCAACGTGCTAGCCAAACACGCGGGCGCGCGCGTCGTGGTGGCGGATCTCGGGGTGAACCACGACTTTGACCCCACCCTCCCCATTTTCCACAAGAAAGTGGGCAAAGGGACCGGGAACCTGGCCGTGGAACCGGCCATGAGCCGGTCCGCGGCCCAGCGCTCCCTGGAAGCCGGCATCGAGATCGTCAATGAACTTTGCGCTCAGGGACCGGTGGATCTGATCGGTACCGGGGACATGGGGATTGGCAACACCACCCCCGCCACAGCGATCATTGCCGCGTTCTCCGGCATCCCGGTGGAGCAGCTCACCGGCCGGGGCACCGGCGTGGATGATGCCGGACTACAGCGCAAGATCAGCGCCGTGCGCCGCGGCCTCGCGCACAACCAGCCAAACCGTGCCGATGCCCTGGATGTGCTGGCCAAGGTCGGCGGCTATGAGATCGGCGGACTCGGCGGACTGGTCTTGGGGGCGGCTGCCAGGGGGATCCCGGTCATTTGCGACGGCCTCATCTCCACCGCCGGCGCGCTGGTGGCCTGCGAACTGGCGCCGGCGGCCAAGCCGTACCTCTTTGCCAGCCATCGCTCCGTGGAAGTGGGGCACCGCTTCATGCACGAACGCCTCGGCATCCAACCCGTGCTGGATCTGGGCTTCCGCCTGGGCGAAGGGACCGGCGCCGCACTCGCCATGGAACTGCTGGATGCCGCTACGCGCATCCTGGCGGACATCAAAACTTTTGCCGAGGTCGCCATCCAGGACGCACAAAATATTGAAGAGTGAATATTGAAGAGTGAAAATGTTAGGTCTGAAATCCAAACCAGAGGCAAACCATGCGCGCCTTCCTACAAGCCCTTAGTCTATTGACCCGCTTGCCGGTACGGGTAACATGGGACGAGCGCACGCCGCCCGGACGGATGATGGCCTGGTATCCGGCGGTTGGGCTCGTGCTGGGGTTGCTGCTCGCGCTCCCCACGGCCGTGCTCTGCCACGGGGCACAGAGCGCCGTGGCCCCGCTGCTGGGGCCGGCGCTGGTCCTGGCTCTCTGGGTCGGCTTGACCGGCGCGCTGCACCTCGATGGCTGGGCTGACTACTGCGACGCCATGTTCGTCCACGCCACCCCGGAAAAACGCCTGCAGATCATGGCTGACCCGCGTCTCGGCAGTTTTGGCGCCACGGGGTTAGTGCTATTGCTATTGCTGAAGCTGGCCGCGCTGCAAGGGGTCATGCAGTTGCTGGCACAGCGTCCGGAGTGGTTTGTGCTGCTGATAGCCACGCCGGTCGTGGCACGCGCCATAATCGTTTGGGTCTGCTGGAGCTTTCCGTTGGCGAAGCCGGACGGCATGGCTGCGCACTTCCAGCGCGGGCTGACCCGGCGCGACCTGCTGGTGGCCCTCGGCACCGCGCTCCTCGCCGCCGCCTGCGGCGGGTGGCGCGGCCTGGCGTGCCTCGCCGTGGCCGTGCTCACCGCCACCTTGATCAGTCGCGTGGCGGTGCGCCAGATCGGCGGCATTACCGGCGATGTACTCGGCGCCACCGTGGAAGCCGTAGAGACCTCCGTGCTGGTGGCCTGCTGTCTGGCGGGCTGAACCCCGGTCAGGTTACAGAGGGGAAAATTGGTCAACTCTTTCATGCCGGCACAACCCGGGTCTAGCGCCGGGGCTGGGTCGCCGGTTGCAACGGGCGGTTGGTGAGAGATTGGCCCAGTTCCGCCAGCGTACCAAGAAAAAAGGTTACGCGTCCGCCTTGCTCCCGGAAATCTTGCAGCGGTGCCAAGTGGGTGCAGGGAATGGAACTGTTGCCCCAGGGCTGACACGGCACCGAGCCTTCGCGGACCACAAAGGCCGTGCCGTCATAGGATCGCAAGATCGCATGGTTGCCCAACGGCACGGCCTCGTCCACCGCCCAGAAGAAAGGCGTCCGGTCGGCGATGCTCAGGCGCGTACTGCGCCACGGCTTAAACCCCACCGGCATGTCCGCCACCCGCCACCACTGTCCGGCGCGCAGCACGCCCTGCGCCAGCCGTTCCTGGCTGCTAAAGAAGGGGCTGATGGTCTTCATACACACATCATACATGGTCACCGCAACACCGCGACAATCAAACGCGAAGCGCACGCTCGGTCCCTCCACCTGCGCCGTGAGTGAAACCCGCTGTTTCCCTTGCTCGCGCACATACGAAGCGCACCGTCCGTCCGGTGACACCTGCCACGCCACCACGCTACCGGGCTCCGGCCAGTGGTTGGCGCCCACAAACGGACCGATAGTCGCTTCCGGCAGGTCGATGAGCCAGACGCTCTCCGGAAACCAGGGGACGCGCACCTCCAGCGTGGTGGTTTCCGTGCCCCGTAGCGTAATAGGCGCCTGGCCATACAAATCGCGGCGGATTGTCACCTTGGTGGGCACGCTCGGCGGGCCGGGCTGATAGGCCGCCCGCGCCACGCCACCGGTGGGCGGCATATCCGACGCGCAGCGAAACCCGGAAACGTAGTTGCGCATCGTGGCACACCAACCGAAGCGCGCGGTGACCATGCGCGAATACGCCTGCATATGAAAGAGGCTGGAACCAGCCAGCATGTGGGTCTGCGGACCCCAGATGGCGCGCACGTACTGACAGACAAGCCCCACCATATCTTGCGCACCATACGGACTCACCCCCGCGGGCCACGACCCGACCGGGAAGAAAGACGAGAAAGGAATATTCCCACTTCCGATGTAGCACACGTTCGTCGTCAGTTCGTTCCCCCACGGGTAGAGCCAGCCGTTGGTGCCCCGCGCGGCCAACTCCCATTCCGCCTCGGTCGGCAGGCGCTTGCCAACCCAGCGCGCATACGCCTCGGCATCCTCGGCATTCACGCCGATCATCGGCAAGGCCTCCGTGCCGGGACGATCCGGCGGCCAGGACTCGGTTAAATCCCGCCACCCCACCACCCAGCCATTGGTAATGATGCTGTAGCCGGTGGCAGCCAGAAAGCGGGCAAACTGGCCACGCGTGACAGGATACCGGTCGATCCAAAACTCGGGCAACGCCAGCGTGCGCCGATCAGAATGGTCGCGCAACAGGTCCAGATGCACACCGGCGGCTGACGCTGTTTGGCGCTTCTCTTGCGGTGTCATACCATAGAGGAACACGCCCCCCGGCACCCGGAGCATGTCGCGATCCAGCGCCGCGGCGTCATAGGCAATCACGCCGTTTCCCGCCCCGGTGCCTGCGGCGGCCTCACCCCGGACGGCCGGCGCCCCGGCGCAGAACATCAGCACCCAGACCGCACTCTGTCCCACGGCGGCCAACCACCGACCGCACCCACGCGCGCTGTTTGCGGAGAGTTTGCTCATTGCTTTCATGCCGCCTAGACGGACTTCATGTCCTGCAGGGCGCGGATGGCCATCAACTGTTTGAGATAACCGGTATTGCCGCTCAGGTCTTTGAGCGCCTGTTCCAGTTGTGCCGGGGTGGTCCGTGCCGCCGCCTCAGTGGGGGCCAGCACGGCGAGCAAGCTGGCTTCATTTGTGGCGACTTGAAGTTGCTCCAGGACCGGCAGCGGTTTGAGCAGGGAGGCGAAGTCCTGCGGCGGCGCCGTGAAGAGTCCCTGTAAGAGCGCCATCATCAACAAGGGGAAGATACCAGCGTGCATCGTCATATTCCTTTCGGTCCATCGACCCACGACAGATAACAGAAGCCACGTCGACCGGTCGCGCTACATCATCCGCTCGATGGAAGCGCGCTTGGCTTCGTACGCCTTACCCAGCCCGAGGCGGATCGCCTGGTCGCACCAGGCGAGCGCCTGCTCAAACTCTCCCTCGTCCATAGCCAGCGCAATCCCCCGTTCGAACAGGCGAATCGAAGGGAGGTAGGCGCGAAATTGCTGTAGGGTGTCCTCCTGCGCGGCCGGCAGATAGCCCGCGGCCTGAGTGACCGCGGTGCGGCAGGTATCGAGATCGTTGGCGCGGCAGGCATCCTCGGCGAGCAGATCAAAGAGGAAGAACTTCACCGCGTTCGGTTGCGAATTCGCCCGCTCGATAAAGTTCAGCAGGTACTTCTGCCCCTTGGCGGGTCCGCCAAAGCGCAGGGCCTCTTCGTGCCCGGCCAGCAAGTCCGCGAGGATCTCAGCCGTAGTTTTCCGGATCGGTGCAATGCGGTCAGCCATGGCCACAGATTGCCAGAGCGCTGCGCAAACCGCAAGCCCACGCGCGACGCCCCTGAACTGCGGAAGATTGGGGGGTGGCTGCTTGGGAGGCTGGAGAAAACGCGGAAACAAGCAGTCTCCTGCGAATCATAGGATGGTGCGCCACATCAAGCGGTGATTGAGAAATTAATTCCAGACCGCAGGTGCAAATCGACCATGCTGACGCGGGGGTTCCCAATCTTCCAGCCTTCCATTCTTCCAACTCTCGCAGTTTGGGGCGACGCCGTCGCGATACTAGAACCTTTGTTCTGGATATCGCGCCCGCCACACGTTACCGTGTGGGTATGGATGGCAGATATCAGGATTGCACGCTGCTGCATGTGGATGCCGACGGTTTTTTTGCCTCGGTGGAACAGGCGCTGACCCCGGCGCTGCGGGGCAAACCGGTTGTAACCGGCGCCGAGCGCGGCATTATTGCGGCGGCCAGCTACGAGGCCAAGGCCTGTGGCATCGGCCGCGGCCTGCAATTGCACGAGGCCCGGCGCCTCTGCCCCGGGTTGGTGGTGGTGCCGTCCGACTATGAAGCCTACAGCCTCTACTCCCAACGGCTATTCGCGATCCTGCGGCGCTATACGCCGCTGGTGGAGGAGTACTCGATTGACGAGGCCTTTGGCGACCTGTCCGGCTGCGGCCGGGTGCTCAATGAGCCGCTGGAGTCAGTGGCGGCAGCCATCCGCCAGGCGGTCGCCAGCGAGATGGGGCTGACGGTTTCCGTGGGGATCAGCTTGACCAAGACCATCGCCAAGATCTGCTCGAAGTTCCGCAAACCCAACGGGCAAACCATCGTGCAGCGCGCGCATCTGCCCGTCCTGCTGCGCCGCACCCCCATTGCCAAAGTCTGGGGGATCGGACCGGCCAGCGCGGCCAAGCTCCAGGCCCGGGGGATTGCGACGGCCTACGACTTCACCCGCATGGAGGAGGCCGAGGTGCTGCGCCTGCTGCACAAACCGGGCCACGCCACCTGGCGCGAACTGCATGGCTACCGCATGCTGCCGCTCGAACTGACGGCCAAATCGTGCTACCAGAGCATGATGAAAGGGCACACCTTCGCGCCGCCCAGCGCCGACGCCCGGCTCGTCTTTGCCGAGGCGGCGCACAACATGGGGGCGGCCCTGGCCAAGCTACGCCGTCACCGCCATCTGGCACGGGAGATTGGTCTCTGCCTGCGCCGCCAGGATTACACCCACCAGGCCGCCAGCGCGGCGCTCCCCCACCCCACCTGCCACGACTGCGAAGCCGTGCCCATGGTGCGGGCGCTCTTCGAGGCGCTTTTCCAGCCCGGCGAATTATACCGCTCCACCATGGTCTGGCTGGGTGGGCTCCTCCCGGAAGCACAGCGCCAACTGGATCTGTTTGCCGATACCCCCCTGCGCCATAGTTACGAGAGACTGGATGCCGCCGTGGACCGCCTGCACCAGCGCTACGGGCAGAACGCCGTCACACCGGCTGCCACCTTGGGGAACCGCCTGAAGGCGTACCACCCGCGCGATGCCGCGCCGGAGCGCCACCATGCCCTGCTCCCGGGAGAGAGCGCGCAACGCCGGCTGGCGATCCCGCGCCTGACGCTCTCCAATCCGGTCTAGGCGGCGGAGCGCGGGGATCGTTCCTGATTGGTCGCGCCTGGCAGCAACCCCGCGCGCCGCCGCATTCCCCGCTTCCCGTCATGCGCAAACCGCCAACTGCCGCGCCCCTCGCTCTCACCAGCCACTTTTACCTACGACGAAATTGATATTTGGAACTGCGGCGTTCGGCGTAAAAAAGAAGGAGGCCGGAGTGTACCTCCGGCCTCCGTTCGCCACACACCAGCATCCGCCTTACTTGTAGATCACGAACTCGCCCCGGCGGTTCTTGGCCCAGGCGGATTCGCTATGGCCAGGATCCAGCGGCTTCTCTTTGCCGAAGCTGCGGGTCTGGATCCGGGCGGCATCAATCCCGGCGGCGATGAGGTAGGTGCGCACGGACTGCGCACGCTGCTCACCCAGCGACAGGTTGTACTCATTGCTGCCGCGTTCGTCGCAATGGCCATCCACGTTCACCACGCGATCCGAGTTCTCCGTGAGGAACTTGGCCACGTCATCAATCTTGGAGACCTCCTGCGGTGGCAGCACAAACGAATCGTAGGCGAACTGCACCGACGCAAAGATCGCGCTGGTGTCCACCGTGCGCGTCTCGGCAAACGACTTATTACCCAAAAGAGGATTGTCACCGGGGCCCAATGTTCCCGCCGTGGGATCTATACCGCCCAGCCCCCCGCCCACCGGTTCCACACCGGGACCGTTCAGCGACGAACCATCCATCCCCTTCCCCTTCTCTGGACCATACCACCAACGCCGAAGCGTCGAGCAACCGCTGCCCAACATGGCAATGCAAAGAACTAACATAAGACCGGAAACCAGAGACGTGCGCATGATAACTACTCCCTTTGCTCGACGAGCGATGTCTGTACTAGCGTTGAGACCAATCCGGCGTAAGCCAATCGCCGGCCAAGTTGAATAAACGTATCGCAGGGTCACCCAGACTGTCAACAATCCATATTGAAGAACTGTTACCATCACGACGGGCGCAGACCAGGTGCCGGTTATCCGGCGCCCAGGCCGGGTCCTCATGCGGCGCGCCGCTGGTGAGCGTGTCGCGTACCTCCCCCTTGGCCGGCTCCAGCACAGCCACCTGGTAGCCGCCGCCGCGGCGCGAGGTGTAGGCAATATATTTGCCATCACCGGACCAACTGGGGCTCAGGTTCTCACTGCCGTAGGTGACCGTGGCGCGGCGGGACTTGCGCGAAGCGACATCCATGATGTAAATCTGCGCCCGGCCGCTCTCGTCGCTGACATAGGCAATCTGGCTGCCGTCTGGCGACCAGGTCGGGCTGGCTTCCGCCGCGTTGTGTGTGCGCGTCAGGCGCGTCAGGGCGCCACTCCCCAGGCGCTGCAGGAAGAGCTCCGGATTGCCGGGGAAGGAGAGGATGATCGCCACATCCGCCCCGTTGCGCGGCGAAACCACCGGCCCGGCATTCAGGCCGAGATAGCTCGACAACATCTGCTTCGCGCCGGTTTCCGTGGAAACACGATAGGCGCACGGCCGGCCATTCTGGTAGCTGGTATAGAACGCGCCGCGCCCGTCCGGGGTCCAGCGGGGGCCGACGCAGAGCACGTTGTCCCGTGTCACCTGCACCATGTTCTGGCCGTCCGCATCACAAACAAAGAGATCCGCCCCGGTGCCGGCGCGCCGGACCATGATGACGCGCGAGGAGGCGATCCCCCTGACGCCCTTGATCTTGCTGACGATCTCATCGGCCAGGGCATGTGCCTCGCGTCGCGGCTCCAGCGTGCCGGGCCGGCGCGACCAGGCAAAGCTCCCCGCCGCCCACGAGACCGTACAAGCCGCCTGTACCGAGCTGCCGGCATCCGCCACCGAGCCCGCCACCGTGGTGGCGCCGGACGCCGCCACGCTGAACCACCCGGAGCGCTCCAGGTCCGACATCAACGTCTTGAGAAACAGCGTGGCTTGTGGCCCGCTGGCCGCCAACCCCTTGAGCGAGATGGCATCCTTGCCAGCCCCCCTGCCCGCGACCGTGATATCACCAGCCGCCTCCACCAACGACGGCGCACCTGCGGCTAGCACCGCCACCAAAACCAGACCGCACACACGCAAACGAGAATTTTTCATACCGTCATTCTTTCCTGCTGCCGCACTACTCCGTCACAATAAATTCCACGCTCAACCCCCGGGCATACTCCTTGAGGAACCCGGCTGACAGCCCAGCCACTGGTGCCACGCTCTTGGCGGCCAGTCGCACCGTGCCGTCCATGACCGCACTGCCCGAGGACTGCACCACGGCAGACTCTACGATACGGCCGCCCGCATCGAACCGTACCTGCAGCAAGGCCGGCTGCCGGCCGGCATCCGCCAAGGTTGGCCGATCCCAAGCATCGTACAACGCGCGCCGGATCAGAAGCAAGCACCGCTCACGCTCCGCCATGGGAACAGAGTTGGATTCCCCCAACGGTGCCTTGATCCCACCCAGCGGATCGAGTTCGCCGGCCGTCAAGAGGCGCGGTGCCGTGCGGGCCGTGCCGGGTTTGCCCGGCGTAGTCGTCAGGCGCGTGGTGCGAATCGCGCTGACGACCACCGGCACAGCCCCGCTGACCCGGGCCGGGGCGGCGTTGCTGGGCGGCGGCTTAACCCGGTCACGCGGCGGCGTACGCTCTTGGGCCGGCCCCTCCGCCTCCTCCGGCGGTGGTGTCGGCGCGGGCTTGGCCGGTTTCGGCTCCGGCGGCGTGCGCGGCTGCACCGGATCCACGGGCATGACCGGCTCCCGCATCGCGGACGGCGGCGGCGGCTGATTAACGTTCTCCGTCGGCGGTTTCTTGCGCTCCAGCTTCGTGGTGCTATCCAGATTACGGATGTCAATATCCTTGAACGCCGAGAGATCCACCGGTGGCGGACGCCGGCATCCCGGCAGCACGGAGACCACCACCGCCGCTATGATCAGCAGCAGGTGCCCCGTCAAGGCGGCCACAAAAGATTGCCGATAGTGCGCTGTCATAACCCTGCCGCTCACGGGTCGCGGAACTCCGCGCGCTTCTCCGGCTGGAGCGCCTCGAACTCATCCTTGCGGATATACACCAACTCCTGGTCACCCACGCCACGCAGCGAGATCTCCTTAAGCACCAGGAACGACCGTAACGAACCTTCGCCGTCCGGTGCCCGCGAAAGATCGAAGCCGCGCGCCGAGACGGCAAACGACAGCGAGGCGAGCTTCTGCAACCGCGAGGCCACATTGATGCACGGCCCGACATAATCGGCCCCACCGCCGATGGCCACGATCTGCCCGCGCGCCATACCGCAACGCAGCCGCAGCGGCGGCTTACTCACGGCACGCCGGATATCCTGCACAAAGTGCGTCTCGTAGCGCTGCGTCACATCCAGCAGGTTCCGCGCAATATTCACCGTGCCCGACAAACCCGGATTACGATCCGTGTCCCATAAAAAAAGCAAGCCGTCGCCCAGGAACTTGGCATAAAACGGGAGGCTCCCCCAGATGCGCACCATGCCGTCGGCAGCCCCTTCCCGGAACTGCTCCGACAGCGTTCGAAATAACCAATCAAAATAGCGCGACAGGAACTCCGGGATCACCAGTTGCGAATCCACCTGGTAGCAGAAGTCGGTAAACCCCTCCAGGTCGAGAAAGACCGCCAGCGACTGCACCTGCGAACCGCAACGCGACACATCCCCCAATCCCAGCACAGCGGGCGTGAACGAGGCAAACTCATCCCTGGAAATGGCGTTGAACACGAACCCCGGCCCGTACAGGGACGAATCCGCCTTGGCTTGCGTATAGGTAAAATTAATTTTGGGCATCGCCGTTACCTTGCCGACCCATAGCTGGTCGTAAGTTCCATAGCGTAACACCGGGGGGCGCCCGGGGTCAATGAACAGTGGACACCAAACGCCGGCCAAAACAGCTGCCACCGGCTGTTTCCAAGCTTGAGCCACGCCGGCCTGGCGACTATATTCACCGGCATGTCATGCGCTCCGCCGCATGCGCCAGCCCCACCGTACGGACGACTGGCGACTCCGAGGGTGAGTCATAGGAGAGCAGCCATGCTTCGTTTCCAGATAGCCGGGAGCCTGCCGAAAGCCATACTGGCCGTCAGCCTCATGAGTAGCCTGCCCGGCATGGCCCAGGAGCAGTCCCCTGCCCCTGGCGCGCGCGCCATCAAGGTGGGGATCTCGCTGCCGCTCTCCGGCGCCCTCGCCGCCTATGGCAAAAGCACCCTGGAGGGCATCCGCCTGCGCATCGAGCAAGCCAACACAGCCGGCGGCATCCAGGGGGCCCCCGTGACCCTGATCGTGGAGGACAACCAGGGGGACGCCACCGCCGGGATCAACGCCTACAACAAGCTGGCGGGGAGCGACAAGGTCGCCGCCGTCATCGGCCCCATCACCAGCACCGCCGCGCTCGCCGTACGGCGCGCCGCCGCCAAACAGAAGGTCCCCGTAGTCTCCCCCACCGCCACCAACGACAAGGTGACCCAAGGCCATGACTACCTCTTCCGCACCTGCTTCAACGACTCCTTCCAGGGGCGTATTATCGCCAGCTTCGCCGTCCGGGAGCACAAGCAAGCCGCCACCTTGATTGATATGAACAGCGACTACAGCAAGGGGCTCGCCCGGAGCTTCCGCGAAGCCTTCACCGCCGCCGGCGGCTCCCTGGTCGCAGAAGAAAAGTACCAGCAGAAGGACACAGATTTCGGCGTACAGCTCAAGCGCATCAAGGACAGCGGCGCGGGCATCGTCTTCATCCCCGGCTACCCGCCCGAGCTGCCGCTGATCATCAAGCAGGCCAAGGCGATCGGCCTGACCGCCCGGTTGTGCGGCGCAGACGGCTGGGACAACGAGACCGTCATCAACGGCTCCGGCGACCACGTGGCAAACAGCCTGCTGGTCGGCGCCTTCTCCGCCGAGGACCAGCGACCAGCCGTCCAGTCGTTCCTCGCGGCCTACCAGAAGCAGCACCGCACCACCCCGGGCACCTTTGAAGCGCTGGGGTATGACAGCGCCAGCCTCGTGCTGGCAGCCCTGCGCCACGGCACCACCCCGGCCGACGTGCAGCAGGGGCTGGCCGCCATCCGGGACCTGGAAGCCGTGACCGGCAAGATCACCATGCGCAACGGCGATGCCATCAAGAGCGCCATCATCCTGAAGATCGTCAAGACCGATGGCAAGTATGCCACCAAGTACGTGGACACCGTCAACCCGTAACCACCCCTCCGCATGCAGGACTTCCTGTTCTATCTGGTTTCCGGGCTCTGCATCGGCTCCATCTTTGCGCTGGTAGCCGTGGGGTATACGCTAGTCTACGGCATCATCAAGCTCGTCAACTTCGCGCACGGCGAGTTCTACATGGTGGGCGCGTACGCCAGCTTTGGCACCTACAGCCTGCTGCCGTCCAGCACCTCGCCATGGCTGGCGATCCCGCTCATGGTGCTGGCAGGCGGCACCGCGGGCGCGGCCATCGCAGGGCTCACCGAACGCGTAGCATACAAACCGATCCGTCGCAGCGGCCGGCTGGCGGCGCTGCTCACCGCCATCGGCGTCTCCTTCCTGCTACAAAACCTCTTCGCCTTCTTCAGCCAGGCCCGGCCCCTGCAATACCCCACGGAACCACACGGCAGCGTGGGCGAAATCTGCCAACGCACCGTGTTGCTCGGCACCGACGGCCTGGTGCTGATCCGCTTCGCCTATATCGGCGCAGCCGTTCTGTTCTGCGCGCTCCTCTGGTACCTGGTCCTGCGCACCCGCTTCGGACGCGCCATGCGGGCCGTCAGCCAGGATGCCGATGCCGCCACACTCATGGGGATTGACGTGGATCGCGTGATCCGCCACACCTTTCTGATCGGCGGCGGCCTGGCCGGTGTGGCGGGCACGCTCATCGCGCTGCAAGGTGTCACCGAGCCCATGATGGGGTTTCTCCCCGGCCTCAAGGCCTTCGTGGCGGCCGTACTGGGTGGCATCGGCAACATCGCCGGTGCTGTGGTGGGTGGCCTGCTGCTGGGCGTCATTGAGTCGCTCGCCGTTTGGGCCGGTGTCCCCACCGGCTACAAGGACGTGGCCGCCTTTGTCATCCTGATCCTCGTACTGGTCATCCGGCCGCAAGGGCTGCTGGGGCGCGTCACACGGGTGAAGGTATGAGCTGGGTGGAACTACAGCCCGTGCTCTGCCAGGTGGGGATCCTGGCCATCCTGGCGCTTTCTCTGAACGTCCTGTGCGGACTCACCGGGCTGCTGCAACTCGGGCATGCCGGCTTCTACGCGATTGGCGCCTACACCGCCGGCTGCTATGCCATCTACGCCACCGTGCCGGCGCTGGGGTGGTGTAACCTGATCCCGGCGGCCGCCGCAGGCATGGCGGCGGCCGCACTCTGCTCGTTGGTCATCGGCCTCCCCTGCCTGCGCCTCGCCGGCGACTACCTGGCCATTGCCACGCTGGGGTTTGCCGAGATTGTACGCCTGATCCTGACGAACGCCGAACTCCCCGGCGGCCGGATGTTCCCCGGCGAAACAATCGGCGGCCCCACCGGGATCGCCTTCACCGAGTTCCCCGGCCAGGTGTGGCCAGGGCAGGAGCACTACTCTGCGGAGTATGCCACCCTCCCCGTGATCTGGCTCGGCGTGGGGGTGACCTACCTCTTCCTGCTCAACATCAAACGATCCGCCATCGGCCGCGCCTTCCTCTGCATCCGCGAGGACGAAATTGCCGCGCGTACCATGGGGATCAACGTGCCGCGCTACAAACTCCTCGCCTTCCTGCTGAGCGCCGCGTTCGCCGGCCTCGCTGGCGCGCTCTTCTTCCACCAGCAGTTACGCATCAACCCCGGCAACTTCAACCTGCTCAAGAGCATCGAGGTGCTGCTGATCGTGGTTCTGGGCGGCATGGGTTCCCTCACCGGTGCCATCTGTGCCGCCTTTCTACTGGGGCTGCTCCCCTGCCTGCTGCGCCACCTGGACCTCAGCGGCGTCGCCTTCCTCCCGGCCATCCTGCAAAAACCGCTCAGTGAATACAGCATGCTCCTCTATGCCCTGCTGCTGATCCTCCTGACCCGGCTGCTCCCCAACGGCGTCTTTGCCATGCACGAACTCCCCACCTGGCTGCGGCCGCGCCCGAAGACCAGCCCCCGCCGCAAGGCCAAGGCGCCAGAGGGGCGGAAACCATGAAGAAGGAGAGCATTCGCAAGGAGTTCGACTTCTTCTTCGCCGAGGGTCTTTGCAAAAGCTTCGGCGGCGTACAGGCCGTGACGGACTTCTCGCTCGAGCTGGCCAGCCGCGAGATCGTGGGGCTGATCGGCCCCAACGGCGCCGGCAAGACCACGGTTTTCAACCTGATCACCGGCTTGGACCAGCCGGATGCCGGCGAACTCTATTTCCGGCGCGCATATATCACCCGCGAACCGGCCCACCGCATCGCCCGGCTCGGCATCGCCCGTACCTTCCAGAACATCCGCCTGCTGGGCCACCTGTCGACACTCGACAACATCCGCGTAGCCTACCACAGCCACATCCGCTACAACCTCTTCCATGCCGCCCTGCGCCTGCCACGCTATCACCGGGTCGAGCAGGACATCACCGACAAATCCATGCAGTTCCTGAAGCTCTTCCACCTCGAGCGCGACGTCCACACCCTGGCGGGCGCCCTCCCCTACGGCAAGCGCCGCCGCCTCGAGCTGGCACGCGCCCTGGCCACCGGCGCCTCCCTGCTGCTCCTCGATGAACCCGGCGCCGGCCTCAACCCCGCCGAGACCGTGGAACTCACCCACCTGATCCGCCGCCTGCGCGATGAGTTCGCGGTAACCATCCTGCTCATCGAGCACGACATGAAGATGGTGATGTCGCTCTGCGAACGCCTGGTGGTGCTGAACTTCGGCCGCATCATCGCCACCGGCACCCCCGCGGAGCTCCGCACCAACGAGGCCGTGCTCGCCGCCTACCTCGGCCAACCCCGCACCCCGCCATGCTGAACATTACCCATTTATCCGTTGCCTATGGCCCGGTACGGGCCCTCACCGACGTCGCCCTGCACGTCGCCGCCGGCGAGATCGTGACGCTCCTCGGGGCTAACGGCGCCGGCAAAACCTCCCTGCTGCGTGCCATCTCCGGCCTGACCCCTGCCACGCGCGGCAGCATCCAACTGGAAGGCACGGAGCTGACGCGCCTGCCGCCCGCACAGATTGTCCGCCACGGCCTAGCCCATTGCCCCGAGGGGCGCCGCATCTTCCCGGAGCTCACTGTGGCCGAGAACCTCGACTTGGGCGCATACTGCCGCCCGACCGATCCCGCGGCCAAACGAGCCAATCTGGCCTGTGCATTTGCGTATTTCCCCGTGCTCGCCGAGCGGCGCCAGCAGAAGGCTGGCACCCTCTCCGGCGGCGAACAGCAGATGCTGGCCCTGGGACGTGCGCTCATGAGCTCCCCCAAGCTCATTACCCTGGATGAACCCAGCCTCGGCCTCGCCCCGCGCATGGTAGACCTGCTCTTCGACATCATCCGGCAGATCAACCGCGCACAACGCACCACCGTGCTGCTGGTGGAGCAGAACGCCAACGAGGCGCTGCTACACGCTGACCGCGGCTATGTGCTGGAAAACGGACAGATCACGCTCAGCGGCACCGCCACGGAGCTGCGCGGCAACCCGCGTGTGCAAGCAGCCTACCTCGGCGTGTAGCGGCGCAGAGATAGAGGATTCAGGGTTCAGGGTACACATTGGGTCAAATGCTGAAAGCCGATCACGCTCGGTGCGGATAGTTTTCAGTGGCCTGCACACACTCAGAACGGTAGCAGAGCGGCGGTTATTAGGAAATCCGCTTGTGCCGGACCCCGATCTGCGAGAGTTGGAAGATTGGAACCCCCAACGCCAGACTGATCAATTTGCACCTGCGGTCAGGAATTCCTCAATCACCGCTTGATGTGGCCTACCCTCTTGTGAATCGCAGGAGACTGCATGTCTCCTCGCTTTCTCCAACCATCCAAACATCCAAACACCCCCCCCCCCCGGCGGGCAGAGTTTGAAGACAGAAGGCGTAGCGCAAGTGGTGTAGTGCGAGGGCTCGCCGGGACGGCCGCACCTCGCGCTGTTCATTTTCTCCCGCTGGCCCCTATAGCAAAACTCTCGGCTCCGGCGGCACGAGGCCGCCGGGGGCGGCGGGCGCATGGTGCTGGCCACCGCGAACCACGCCTTACCGGCCTCGCGCCTGGGCGGACCAACGCCCAACATCCAACGCCCAACATCCAACGGGGAGACACTGAACCAGCCACATGAAGTTCCGTTGGGCGTTGGTTGTTGGACGTTGGGCATTGGGCGTTGAATCCCCGAACCCTGAACCCTCGCCCCCCCCTCCTGCTCTTACGGCGTGGCGGGTGCCGAAGTATCGAGGGCCTTCAACGCGCTTTGCGCGCAGAGTTTGACGCGGTAGGAGCCCTCTTTCAGGGCGGTTTCGATGGCGGGACGGCTCTCCAAATCCTGCCATCTGCCAAGGGTGTCGATCGCGGCAACACGCAACGTGTCGTTGGTGGAGGTGAGATAGGGGCGGATCAGAAAAATCTGGTCGCGCAGGTTCTGCGTTTGGGCGATGCGGATGGCCAGGTCGCGCATACCGTCCGCGCCCGGGGCGGGATCTTTCAGCAGGCCGGGAATCTGCTCCAGCGTCTGCGGGTCGTTGGCACGGGAAAGGGCCAGCAGCGCTTCGCGCCGGACGTGCAGGTCGCGATCCGTCAGCAACTCGCGGACACGCGGCAGCAGGTCGGGAGAGACGGGAATGCGGCCGGGGGTGGTCAATAGCCCGCCCAAATGCTGCACGGCCCAGGCACGGAACTTCGCCCCTTCCGCTGGGTTCTCCAGGATCTGAAAGAGGCGTGACTCCAGCGCCGGATCGCCCGAGCGATTCAGCAGGTTAACGATCTCATGCCGCACCACCTCGTCCTCCTGGGGGTCGGCCAGCACCGCGGCCAGTGTGGACTGATCCTGCGGATCTTTCACTTCCGTCAAGCGTCCGCTGGTGAGCGTGCGCACACGCTCAACAAAATCTAGACGCCGGTCCACCAGGTTCGACAGCGCCGGGGTGACGACCACAGGCGGAACAAAAGGCGGGGGCGGCGGCGTGACGGGTGACGGGAGAGGCTCATTAGTGGGCGCCACGGTGGAGATCGGCATGCTTTCGACACCGATGATGACGATGACCAACGTCACGGACATCCGCCTGGAGGGACTGGCGTTCGACCTCGGTCGGTTCGACGGTCTGGCGCTGAACCAGTGCTGCCGCGTGCTGATCGCGGGCTGCACCGTCAGCCGCATGGCTGGCACTGGGATCGTCATTCACGGCGGCGATAAAGTCGGTCGCTTGAGCTGTGATATCCACACCATCGGACGGCGCGCCTCCGAGGTGATCGGCGGGGATCGCGAAACGCTAAAGCCGGGGCGGCATTGCGTCGAGAACTGCAGCATGCATGACTTTGGCCGGATTGACCGTACCTACACCCCGGCCGTCCACCTTGAAGGCGTGGGCAACCGCATCGCGCACAACCTGATGTACGCTTGCCCTACCAGCGTCATGAACATCTCGGGCAACGACCACATCATCGAGTTCAACGACGTGCGCAACGTCTTCTGCCGCAGCGGGGGTGTCGAGGACATGACCCACATGGATCTGGCTGAGAATGCCAACTATGGCAGCCGGGATCCCGGGTTCGCTGATGCCGCGCATGCCAACTGGCGCCTGAAGCCGGCCGCCAAGCCGTATGCCGACATCGGATTCCGTCCGATTCCGATGGACGCGATCGGCCTCTACCAGGACGCCTACCGGGCCGGTTTGCCGGCGGATACATCGGATTGATGCCTGGCTTTTTAGGAAATCGAATTCAGTAACGGGTCGCGATGACGAAGCAGGAGGAAAGGGTTCAGGGATCGGGGAGAGAAACCGCGAATGGGGAGAGGATAAGGTGTTAGTGGCACCTGAGCAGTTACCCTCAGACATCAAAACGAAGCTCGCGGTGAGCGCTGAGCGCTCTGTGGCAATTAAATCAACGGCCAGCGCCTGACGCCGCCACGATCTTCTTTTTGCTACGGATGGTTGCGGATGGCCGCGGATTGAGAGTTTGGCGTGCCTGAGATTCGGTCTGCATTGCTCTAGGGTGGACGAATTCGCAATTTCCCTCCTTCGCCGTAGTCGTCGCCGTAGTCGTCCACCGGGTTCGGCCGTCGCAAGACGTTTCCTGCGTAGTTAGTGGGCGCGCCTTTCCCATCGCTCATTCCTTCCAACCTTCCTTCCATTCTTCCATTCTTCCCATCTTCCCGCTCCCGCAGTTTGGCGGCTTGCCTTCCCGCTGTCTGCCGCCGTATAGTCTCCCCCGTGAAACCACTGACCACCAGCGTCTACACGGTGCCGCCAATACGAATATCATCGATTTCCGCGGCAACCCAAAACCTGGTGGAGCCGCCGAGATTTGTGTGTGGACTGAATACGCAAAGGAACAGCAAATGCCGATGATCGATAACCCGCCTGCGCATGTGCAGGCAACCGGGCAATCTGTACAGGTTAACGGAATACCACTGAGCGCGGATTATCGCGTGCATGTGAACGGCGTCTCTGCGCCGGTCTACATCATGCCGACGCGCTATGACGTGCCGTATCAGAAAGGCTCACCCATGCCGGTCTATGGCGGCCAGCCGTGGCGCCAGCCGATGTATTTCGCCTGCGCCGACCTTCCCGAGCCGGTGCCGGTGTCAGTGGATTTGGCGTTCCTGTCAGCCGACGAGATCCGCTCGGTAACCATCCATCCTTTGTCACGCGGCATCGCCTTGCAGCGCGAAGGGACGCGCGTCAGCTTCACCGTGGACCAGCCCGGGACCGTGACGTTGGTTGTGAATGGCGACCATCGCACCCGCCCGTTGCACCTGTTTTTCTCGCCGCCGGTGGAAGCCCCGCCGCCGGACGCGATCGTCTTCGGGCCGGGCTTTCATGACCTGAGCTATGAGAAGCCGATTACCCTGACCAACAACCAGACGCTTTACCTCGCGCCAGGTGCCTGGGTTGAGGGCGTGATTCGCATTACTGGCGCCCGCAATATCCGCATCATGGGGCGCGGCGTGCTGGCCCAGCGTCGGCCCGGCAGCGCGGACTATGCCGGCGGGGCCAGTGCGCCGGCGGGAATCGTCCTGAGCGATTGCCAGGATGTCTCGATCAGCGGCATTGTTGAGACGCGCGGTATCGGCGGCTGGTGTAGCATGCTCTCCAACTGCGACCGCGTCCGGTTGCAAGACTACCACGTGCTGGCGTCCGTGGTCTGGTCCGCCGATGGCTTCAACCCCTGCAATAGCCGGGATATCACACTGGAACGCAGCTTCATCCGCTCCGGCGACGACAGCATTGCCATCAAGGGGAATACCGGCGGTGATGTCCTGAAATTGCCGCATATCCCGCCCAGTTCCCAGCCGGCGGTGGAGAACATTCTCATCCGCAACTGCGTCTTCTGGAGCGACCACAACGAAGTCATCGCCATCGGCTGCGAGACCCGGGCCCGGCACATCCGCAATATTCGGATCAGCGACTGCGACGTGCTCTTTCACTATGCCCACGAGGGACTGGGCGTATTCGGCATCGTGCCGCTGCACGGCACGGAAATCAGCGGCATCGTCTATGAGAAGATCCGCATCGAGCACTGCGAGGAGCAGTTGTTCTGTTTCCGGTTCCTAGACAATATCTGGGGGATTCCGGGTGACCAGTCCTTTGCCGGCGGGATCTCGAATGTCACCATTCGCGACGTCACCGTGCTTCACCAGAAGGGCGGGCCCCGCAGCGAGTTCACCGGCTACGCGCCGAATAAGCGGATCGAGCATGTCAGCATCGAAGGCCTACGCTATGGCGACAAGCCGGTCACCGACGCGGCCGGCATGGGTTTGCGCATGAATGCGCATGTCGCGGATGTACGCTACAAATGAACGCATAATTCCAAGATCTACGAAAGGAAACATGCGCATGATCGCAGACAATCTCAACCGAACTCATTGTGTAGACGGCATCCCCCTGTCTTGCGACTATAGGGTACAGGTGAATGGCGCAGCGGCCCCGGTCTATATCATGCCGACGCGCTATGACATGCCGTGTCCGAACGGCCCCCCCATGCCGGTCTATGACGGCCCGCTATGGCACCACCCCATGTATTTTGCTTGCGCCGACCTTCCCGGGCCGGTGACGGTGGTAGTGGATCTGGCGTTCCTGACGGCCGAAGAGCTCCATTCGGTAACGCTGCACCCGCTGTCGCGGGGCATCGCCTTGCAGCGCGAGGGGACGCGCGTCAGCTTCACCGTGGACCAGCCCGGGACCGTGACATTGGTTGTGAATGGCGACCATCGCACCCGCCCCTTGCACCTGTTTTTATCGCCACCGGTGGAAGCGCCACCGCCGGATGCCATCGTCTTCGGGCCGGGCTTTCATGACCTGGGCTATGACAAGCCGATCACGTTGACCAGCGGGCAGACGCTCTACCTCGCGCCAGGTGCCTGGGTTGAGGGCGTGATTCGCAGTGCGGGCGCCCGCAACATCCGGATCATGGGGCGCGGCGTGCTGGCCCAGCGTCGGCCTGGGAGCGCGGACTATGTGGGCATGGCCAGGGCGCCGTACGGAATCATCCTGAGCGATTGCCAGGATGTGGCGATCAGCGGCATTGTGGAGACGCGCGGTATCGGCGGGTGGTGCAGCATGCTGTGCAACTGCGACCGGGTCCGGTTGCAGGACTACCACGTGCTGGCGTCCGTGGTCTGGTGCGCCGATGGCTTCAACCCCTGCAGCAGCCGGGATGTGACCCTTGAACGCAGCTTTATCCGCTCCGGCGACGACGGCATCGCGATCAAGGGGAATATCGGAGCGTATATCTCTGAATTGCCGCATATCCCGCCCAGCTCGCAGCCGCCGGTGGAGAATATCCTCATTCGCAACTGTGTCTTTTGGTGTGATCATAACGAAGTCATTGCGATTGGCTGCGAAACCCTGGCCCGGCACATCCGCAACATCCGGATCAGCGATTGCGATGTGCTCTTCCATTTCGCCCACGACGGGTTGGGCGTGTTCGGCATTGTGCCGCTGCACGGTACGGAGATTCGGGGTATCGTCTTTGAGAATATCCGCGTCGAGCATTGCGAGCAGTTGTATTTCGAGGCGCAGTTGTTCTGCTTCCGATTCCTCGACGAAATTTTTGGGATTCCGGGCGACCAATCTCTTCCCGGCGGGATCTTTGATGTCACCATCCGCGACGTGACCGTGCTTCACCAGAAGGGCGG
>CAIOST010000347.1 GCA_903861045.1 uncultured bacterium
GACAACGATGGGAGAGCGGTGGACGATTACGTCGACCGCTTGAGGCTGAGAAGACCATGAGAAAGACAACATGACATCTCGTGAGCGACTCTTGACTGTCCTGCGTGGCGGCATACCGGATTGCGTGCCGGTGGCGCCGGACTTCTCGAACATGATCCCGGCCCGGCTGACCGGCAAACCGTTCTGGGATCTCTATCTCCGCAACGACCCGCCGATCTGGGAGGCCTACATTGCCTGCGCCAAGCATTTCGGCATCGACGCGGTGATGGACGGATACTTCCCCTTCCTCTGGCCGAGCGACTGGGTGGACCCGCGGCCGTGGGAGCCGTTTATTGTCTTTCGCGATGCGGAGCGTCTGGTGACCCAGGCGAGCTACCTGGAGAACGGCAAGCGGGTGTGGCAGGAGCACGTCAATGTGTACTATGTGGCCGATCCGCCGACCTGCTGGCTGAATCCGGCCAAGATTGGCCTGCCCGCTGTGCCGACCTGGTTTGAACCGGTCGAAGGTATCAAACCCGTGGATACTGGCGTAGCCGGGTTGCGCCGTACGAAAGCGCTGCTGGGTGACCAGGGGCTGCTGGGCGTTTTCATCACCTTCAGTTGCTTCACCGGCAATGAGGAGATGATCTACCACTTTGCCGACCATCCGGAGCAGTTGGAACAAGTGAAGGCCGATCGCCTGGCTGAGGTCGAGCGTCGTTTCGCGGACCTGATGGCCATGGCACCGGCGGACCGGCCGGACTTTCTCTGCGTGGGCGGCTCGGGTTCGCTGGTCTTTCAGACCCCGGACTTCTTCCGTCAGCACGCGCTGCCGGCGGTGAAACGCGCCATCGAGTTGGCCACCGCGGCCGGGATACCGACGCACGTCCACTCCTGCGGTCCGGAGAAGGAACTGGTGCGGATGCTGACGGAGGAGACTTCGCTTACGGTCATTGATCCGCTGGAAATCCCGCCCATGGGCGATTGCGATCTGGCCGAGTTGAAGCGGCTGTATGGCCAGAAGATCGTGCTGAAGGGCAACCTGCACACGACCGAGGTGATGCTGCGCGGCCGGCCGGAGGATGTGGTCGCGGCGGCCAGGAAGGCGATTGATGACGCGGCTGCGGGCGGGCGGTTCATCCTCTCCACCGGCGACCAGTGCGGCCGCGACACACCGGATGAGAACCTGCGGGCCATGATCGAGACGGCCAGGACGTACGGGAGGTACTGATGAACATTCATAATTATCGAGACAAGGTGCTGGGCTGTTGGCTGGGCAAGAACATCGGGGGGACGCTGGGCGCGCCCTTCGAATGCAAACGCGGGGTCTTCCCGGTCGAGTTCTACACGCAGGATACCCATGGTGAACCGCTGCCCAACGACGACCTCGATTTGCAGTTGGTCTGGCTCAACGCCGTAGAGAAGTACAGCCGCTCGGTCAACAGTACCATTCTCGGGGAATATTGGCTGATGTACGTTGTCCCCAACTGGGGCGAGTACGGCGCCGGGAAGAATAATCTCACCGCCGGTCTGCTCCCTCCGCTTTCCGGCTACGTCAACAATGTCTATCGTGACAGTTGCGGTGCGTTTATCCTCTCCGAGATCTGGGCTTGCCTGGCGCCGGGGCACCCCGAGATCGCTGTGCAGTACGCTTATGAGGATGCCACGGTCAACCACAGCCACGAGGGCGTCTATGCCGAGGTGTTCTGCGCCGCGCTACAAAGCGCCGCCTTCGCCGAAAAGGACACCCGCAAACTGATCGAGATCGGCCTCTCCTACATCCCGGCGGACTGCGGTGTGGCCCGCGCCATCCATGTCGCCCTGGAGGCTTATGAGGGTGGTCAGAGTTGGCAGGATGCGCGCAAGCGTATCTTGCAGGCGGTGCCATCCACCTTTGGCCTGCTCGGTACCCCGCGCGAGCAGGTAGCCCCCGACGAGCCGGAAGGCGCCATGGGCTATGACGCCCCCAGCAACATCGGCATCATCCTGATCGGCTGGCTGTATGGCGAAGGCGACTTCGGCAGGAGCATCAGCATCGCCGCCTCGTGCGGCGAGGATGCCGACTGCACCGCCGGTACCCTCGGCGCACTGCTGGGCATCGTGCACGGCGCTGCAGCGCTCCCCGCCCGCTGGCTTGAACCCATCGGGCGCTCGATCAAGACTCTGTGTGTTAACCGCGGCGACCAGGGTCTGCGCGTCCCTAACACGGTTGATGAGATGACCGAGCGTGTTCTCGCACTCACCCCGCGTTTCCTGGGCAGTGAGTGGGTCGATACCATGCGGGCGGCGGAAGGCTACATGATCCGGATGCATGAAGGTGAGGCATTACGATGCCATCCGCGGCGGATCAATGCTTTTGTGGAACGTAGCTTCATGGAGCAGCTCGCGTGCCAGCCCTTCGGCGTCCGCCACGACTTCATCCTCTTCAACACGTTGCTCGATTACCAGGGTGACCCCTTCATCCAGCCGGGCGTGCCGCGCAAGCTGCGCCTGACGGTGGAAAACCAGTTCTTCAAGCAGCAGTGGCTGACCGTGCGCTGGCACCTGCCCGCAGGCTGGAAGGTTACCCCTGGTCCGGCCATCAGTCTTCCACTCGAGCAGTACCACTGCAATCTGGGCACGTGCAGCGTCGAGTTCACGCTCGAGGCCGGCGAGTTGAATGAGCCGCGCTATGACCTCGTCTTGCAGATCAGTTCACTCGGGCATCCTTCACAGGGACTGATCCCCGTGACGTTGCTCAATGTTCCCCGGGAGAAATAAGTGACCAACCCATCAATAGCGTCCCGAAATGAACCCATCTCTGCTTTCTCGCGTTGGGTTGGACAATTCCCTCTGTCTTCCGAGGTGGAGCGCGTAGAATTTACCTGCCCTGACGGAGGCATCGAAATTCGCCCGGCCTTCCGCCACCAACCGGCATCCTTCGCTTATGATGTTCACGGCTACGAAACGGTTACGCCCTCTGGTGAAGTGGCGCTGCAAGCGCGCTTCACCCCCGAGCGCCCCGGCCGCTATCACTACCGCGCTCTGTGCGGGCAAACCGCCATCGCAGAAGGCTCCTTTGACTGCGCCCCATCGCACCATCCTGGCTTTGTCCAGGTCAGCCGGCGCGACCCGCGCTACTTCGCTTGCAGCGATGGCAGCAGCTTTTGCCCGATCGGATTGAACCTGGTTGGGCCGTCGGCTTACCGCCTGCCGCAGGGGGGGCAGCATTTCATCACCAAAAATGAAACCGCCACGCTAGGGGTGAACGAGTACCGGCGTTGGTTCCGCCTGATGGCTGAGAATGGCGGCAATTTCACCCGCCTCTGGCTTTCCCATGGGTACTTCAACATCGAGGGCAAAATTGCTGCCGATCTTGATCTTCTGGCGCTGGCGCGCCTGGACGCGGTGGTGGAAGCGGCGCGCGAATATGGTGTCCGTCTCAAGCTGTGCTTCGAACACTTCCGCACCTTCGAGCCAGGCGCTTCGTGGGCCTTAAAGGTTCTGCAGCACCCCCGGAGCGGCGAAAGCCCCAAAGATATGGATGCTTGGTTCACTTCTCCCGACTGGCGAGAACTCTGGCTGCAAAAGATCGGCGCCTACCTGGCGCGTTATGGTAACGACCCGATTGTGATGGCCTGGGAATTGTGGAATGAAATCAACGCCTGCTTGACCAGCCGCTGGGAAATTGGCCGCGATTGGACTCGCGACATGCTGCGTCACATCCAACCGCTCGTGCCGAAGCAGCTGGTGGTCAACTCGCTGGGCAGCTTCGACGCTCCCGAAAGCCTAACGCCCTATCGCGATTTCTGCATGGATGAAATGCCCTTTCAGCAGGTCCATCGCTATCTCGATCAGGGGGCGCCGTGGGAGATCTGCCACGGCGACCCGGTGGCTTTCAGCCTGGACGCCATCCAACGGACCCGCCGCCCGGATAAGCCGGTTATCTTAGCTGAAACAGGTGCCGTCAACGATTGTCACACCGGCCCCTTCCGCTATTACCGCATGGACAACCGCGGTGTGATCTTCCACGACACCACCTACCCGGCTTTCTTCGCCGGGGCTGCCGGAACGGGGCAAGCCTGGTTTTGGGCTGAGTATGTCGATTTCAAGAATCTGTGGGGCAGCTTTAAACCCTTCGCCGACCTGGTGGCGGGGATTCAACTTGACGCCGAGAACTTCCAGTTGTTGGACCTGTCTTGCGAAAACACATGGATTCTCGGCTTGAAGGGCAACCAGCATCTGCTGCTCTGGCTGCGCAACAAGGCCGACCGCTGGGATCACGTGCTACGCGACGAGTTGGAAACACCGCTGATTGAACCGATCAAACTCCCGCTGGCTGCTTTGGGCGAATACGCCGGTAGCGTTCAGGTTCTTTCGCCATTTCAGGAACCGCTGGGCAAGGCTGTTTTAGCGGATCGTCAGTTGACATTGCCAGCCTTCAGGTACGCACTGCTGGTAAGAATGGAGTGATGCATCTATGAATTTCCGTGCACGCCTGCTGACCGTGCTGCACGGCCGGCCGGAGGATGTGGTTGCGGCGGCCCGCAAGGCGATTGATGACGCGGAGAGGCAGAACAATCGTCCACCGTAATCGTCGCCGTACGCGTCCACCGGAAGGTTCGAAAACGGCAACGTAAACGGGCAACGGCGGCAAGGGATTGTACGCGTCCCACGAAATAGCGGAAAAACAGGTTTTTGAGGCTCTTGCAAAACCATGGGGAAAGCCGCGTGTCAGGGTTCAAGATGCCAGAGTTCAGGCCGGAAACGTCACCTGAACCCCGAACCCTGAACCCTCC
>CAIOST010000348.1 GCA_903861045.1 uncultured bacterium
CACAGCCAGCATGAGGCACGCTTCTTCTGCTTTGGTCGCGTGGGCGAAGGCATTCTTACGGTCCGGTTCACGTATCGCGAAGGTGTCATTCGCATCTTCGGCGCCGGATATTGGCGGAAAGGCAAAAGGATCTATGAGCAGAAAAATCACATACACTGACGGCCCCATTGGCGAGGTTAACGTCATTCGGGACTTTCTCCCTGCGCCCGCCGAACTTGCTTTTCGCGAAGAGCAGGTCAAGGTCACGATTGGTCTGAGCAAAGCGAGCGTTGCTTTCTTCAAGCGCGAAGCTCGCGAGCATCACACGCAATACCAGAAGATGATCCGACGACTCCTGGACTTGTACGTGGCGCAACACCAATAATACCCGCCAACCAAGCGATGCACCGCGGCCGATTGCGGGAAAGAAGGAGTCCTTGGATTGGCGGAAAGAGAAAGACAAAGAAAAGCGGATAAAATCGGGGTCGGCATCGGTATCGGGGTCGAAAAGGAGATCGGGATGGCGTTTGGCCACGAGAAACTGGACGTGTATCGCGCAGCCATCGAGTACGTTGGCTGGGCGTATCGGTTCTGTGAGGTATTGGCCGGGCATCGGAACGCCAAGGACCAATTGCTACGCGCGTCGCAGGCAATACCACTGAACATTGCAGAGGGCAACGGAAAAGGGACCGACGGCGACCGGCGGCGGTACTTCGAGATTGCGCGGGGTTCGGCGTTGGAATGCGGCGCGGTGCAGGATGTTTTGCAGGTTTGCGGGGCCATCACGCCTGAAGAGAATGAGAAAGCCAAGGCCCTGCTCGACCGGATCGTAGCGATGCTCACGAAACTCGGCCAGCGAGGGTATGCTGTGCATGAGGACCATGGTGAATACAGGACGGGAGAAATCGACCCCGATTCCGACCCCGACCCCGAAAAGAAGAAGTGACCGGCAACCGCCAACCAAGGTCTGGTGCTGACCGCTGCCAACACTTGACGCTGCCATGGCACTGGACAGCAAGGCAGCGGCAGCACAGGCCTGACGTTATGAGAGAGAACAAATGAAGACCATTTGCCTGCTTGCTGTTCTTTCGCTGATCTTGGGCTGTCAGTCTACCCCCAGTGTGTATTTGAGCGCTCATCCGCTTAACCACCCCAACTTCGAGATAATTCAACAGCCTCGCAGCAGCTGAATTCAGGGGTGGATGTACCACACGGAGGTGATGGCGTATCTATTCAAGACAGAGCCTGAACGCAAGCTGGCTGTTTCACGATTGGAAGTTGCCGTTTTCGGCAACGGAAAGACCGACTATCTACCGCTGGTGCGGCAACGGCTGTCCGCCCAGCGACCGGCTGGCGCTGTGCAAAGGCGTATATCGCCAAAGTTTGGGAATTGTTTGGTTATCTGGCACACTCGACGCCCTTCGGGTGTCTTCACGCGGAAGACACGAGCCATGCACCGTCCGTGTATCATAGGCCGTTCCTGCCGGCTCTGTCCTTGCCGCTTTCCCAACAAAAGAAGACAACTTCGTGCTCTTCGTGTCCTTCGTGGTGGAAACCGATGCTTTCGCTTCCCCACTAACGACAATCTCACCCTTTGATCAGCCGCCGGTTGATGTTTGCACGGGAGGGCGGCACGCCGTTGCCGCCGCTCTCCGAGCAGGTCCGGTGTAGGGTTGCGCGCACGGTCCGTCGCAACTCTCGCAGAGCAGGGGCTTGCCTTCGCCCTGAATTTCCAGGAGTACGAGCGGAACCATGTCAGCTCCGACGCGGATGAGCGCACGCTGCGGGAGGTCTACCTCCCGGCGTTCCGGGCCGCCGTGGAGGAGGCCGGGGCGGGGTGCCTGATGACCGCTTATAACCTGGTGAACGGTGTGCATGCCGCTGAGCATGAGTGGCTGCTGCGTCAGCTCCTCAAGGGGGAGTGGGGGTTCCAGGGGGTGGTGATGAGCGACTGGATCTCCACCATGCGGCCATCCCGCTGGACGACCCCGCCACCGCCGCGGTGGCGCTGGAAGTGGCCCGCCGCGGCTGTGTCCTGCTTAAGAATGACCGGGGGATCCTGCCGCTGGACCCGGGCACCAGCCGGAAGCTGGCCGTGATCGGCCCGTTTGCCGAGCAGACGCCGATTGGCGGCGGGGGGTCTTCCTACAACAAGCCGTGGCGTTCCGTGAGCCTGCTGGACGGGCTGCGCCAGATCTTCGGGGGGGGGCAGATCGAGCACAGCACCGGGATGCCGCAGGACAACAGCACGGCCGCTTTCGCCGGGTCGCAGTTCCTCACGCCGGCCGGGGCGCCGGGGGTGCAGGCGGAATACTTCAACAACCTGTTCTGTCGCGGCACGCCGGTGCTCACGCGCGTCGAGCCGCGCCTGGAGCAGCGCTGGGGGAGCGGCGAGATCGCCCCGGGGGTGGATACGGCGGGCTTCTCGGTCCGCTGGACCGGGCGGATCCGCCCCGAGCGCACGGGGCGGCATGTTTTTTACCAGTGGTTTGGCGGTCCGTTCCGGGTGCAGGTCGGGGAGCAGGTGGTTTTCGATGTCATGGACGGCGCTGACATCCGGCCGCCGCGCGCCGTGCTGGAGCTGGAGGCCGGGCGCGAGTATCCGGTGGAGGTGCTCTATCGCCGGTCGGGCGGGTTCAATGGCGCCTGCGTGGGGTGGGCGTTCTGGGATCAGCAGGCCGACTTCCGGACGGCCCTGGAGGTGGCGCGCGCCAGCGACACGGTCATCTTCTGCGGCGGCTTTTCCAGTCAGACCGAAGGCGAGGCGTATGATCGCAGCTTCGCGATGCAGGCCGAGCAGGAGGAGCTGCTGCTGGCGCTGGCGGAGGTCAATCCGCGGATCGTGGTGGTGTTGACGGGCGGCGGCAATGTGGACATGCGGCGCTGGCTGGACCGGGTGCCCGGTCTGCTCATGGCGTGGTATCCGGGGCAGGAGGGGGGGACGGCGCTGGCGGAGATCCTGGCCGGGGTGGTCAATCCCTCCGGGCGGTTGCCGGTGACCTTCGAGCGCCGGTGGGAGGACCGTTCGTCCTTCGCCTGCTATCACGATGCCGACGGCGATCGGCGGGTGCTCTTGGCCGACGGGGTTTTCACCGGGTACCGGCATCACGACCGGACCGGGGTGCCGCCGCAGTTCCCCTTCGGTTTCGGTCTCAGCTACACGGCGTTTGCCTACCGCAGGCTGGAGTGCCCGGCGACGATGCCGGCGGGCGGGGCGCTGACGGTGCGCGTCGAGCTGGCCAACACGGGGGCGCGGGACGGGATCGAGGTGGTGCAGCTCTACCTGCGGGACTGCGAGGCCTCGGTGCCGAGGCCGTACAAGGAGCTGAAGGGGTTCGTCCCCGTGGCGCTGCCGGCGGGGGAGAGCCGGAGCGTGGAGCTCACCCTGCGGGAGCAGGACCTGCAGTTTTTCTGCCCGCGGCGGCGGGTCTGGGTGGCGGAGCCGGGGCGGTTCGAGGTGTTGATCGGCGCCTCGGCCGCCGACATCCGGCTGACCGCAGCCTTCCAGTACTGCTGAGTCACGTGGGTGCATCCCTGTTTCATTGACTAGTCGCCCCTGCGCCGAGTAAGGGCATAACGCCGGGAATTGGTGTTCCGCTTCTGACTTCACCACCCGCTGCGCTGGAGGCACGGAGACCCGGAGAAGATAGCACGGAGAGGCCAACGATTATTCGATTCACTCTCCGCCATCACTCGACTTCGAGTGTTGCGCGGATTTGCCACGCTGTGCGGCCAGGCAGCCCTGGATGAAGCCATCGTTCATGG
>CAIOST010000349.1 GCA_903861045.1 uncultured bacterium
CCCCACCCTACCGCATGATGACCACAGTGCCGCTGGCCGGGAAGAGCCAGTGGTAGTTGTGGAAAAGATCGGAGCCGCCGGTGGTCTTAAAGACATCGTTGGTGGCATTGCTGTCTTTGGCCGAAACCTTCCCCACGTACTGGGTGCCGCCGGCGGAGGTCTTGGAAATGATCCAGCGTACGCCATCCACGCTGGAGCGTAGCGTGACATAGTTGTCGAAGGTGGGGGTGCCGGTGATCGTCTGGACCTTGTTGGTCTCGAAGTAGACCACCTTGCCCGCGTTGGTGATGACCAGGTTGCTCCAGGTGTTGCCACCCCAGACCGTGGCCGGTGCCGCGCCCGCCAGCACCACCGTACCGCCGGAGATGGCGTTCGGCGCCACGGCGTTGGACCAACTGCCGTAGACAGTCAGCGTGCGGTTCATGGCGAGTTGGAGATAACCATTGTTCTTAATATACACATTCCTGACGTCGGTATCCGTCATCTGCGTGTTGATCAAAGTTGTACCTGCCACACCGTTGTTATCCACAATCAGGTCGCCGTAACTCGGATCTCCGGTCTTGCGATACACCGTCCCGGCGCCACCGCCGCCGTAGGCCGTAATAGTGCCCAGGTAGCCCGAGAAACCGGCACCCGCCTGCGTCAAAATCACCGCGACGTGTCCGCCGCCCCCACCGGCTCCACCGGCACCGCTGTTCGCAGTGATTGAAGCGCCGGCCGATCCCGACAGCTCCGTAGCGGTCAGCCAGACCGAACCGCCCGCCCCGCTGCCGGCGCCGGTTGCAATACCGCCGTCTGCCGACATGCTTCCGTTCAGGGTCACGGCGCCGTTCACTGTCAACTTGATGGCGCCGCCGCCCGCGCTTCCAAAGCCGCTGTTGTTGGCACCGCCGCTGCCGATCGTGACCGGGTTGGTAATCGCCCCATACGTCGGTCCACCGCCCGCACCCAAGCCGCCATGGCTGCCGCCCGCGCTACTGCCCGCGGATGTGCCCGGACCGTTACCGGGGAGATAGCCGAGCCCCTTGACGTACACGGCACCGCCGGCATGCACCGTCAGCGACGCAACCGTGAGGTCTATCTTGTACATTTCACCTTGCGCGGTAGTTCCGTTGGCCGCGTGGGACAGCAAGCCGCCGGCCTGAATGGTCAAACCGCCGGTGCTGGTGTTTGTGAAGGGATAGTTCACATACAACATGCTGTTGGTGGCGATGGTCACCGAAGTGGCCGGATTGAAGGTTGAGCCGGCCGCATCGATGCTGATGAAGTAGTTGCTCACGACACAGACGGCCGGCATCACGAGTGTGCCGCCCGTCAGCCGAAGGCCCTCGGTCCCGGCGCTGGGATCGGGCTTGATGGTGGCTCCGCTGAGGTTAAGCGTGCCGTTCGCGCTAACGGCGATCACGCCGGCATTGGTCACTGTGACGCGACTGAAGGTGTACGACAGCGCCTGACCGCCGTTCAGATCGGTTAACCCGCCACCGTTGTTCACGATCAATTCGCCCTGGCCGGCCGCGTCGGTGGGCAGTTCCCGGTAAACCGTGCCTGCACCGGCGCCGTAGGCCGTCATGGCGCCCGAGAAACCCGAGAAATCGGCCCCCGCACCTGTCAGAATCACCGCGATACGTCCGCCGCCGGACCCGTAACCGCCCGCCCCGGCACTGGCGTCCATCGAACCCACGCCAGACAGCGCCTTCGTCGTCAGCCAGATGGATCCGCCCGCCCCGTGGCCGCCGGGCACTGCACCGTTGCCGCCCGTCGCGGAGATGGTCCCGTTGAGAACGGTATTGTGGGTCACGATCAGTCTGATCGCGCCGCCTCCTTCTCCGCCCGCCATGCTGTTGTTGGCGCCGCCGCTGCCGAGAGCGCTCGGGCTCGTAACCGATCCATAGGTCGGCTGGGCACTGCCCCCGGATACCCGCCGTAGCTGGCGCCGCTGTTGCCGCCGGTGGGCGTACCGGGGCCTGCATTATAAGTGAAACCCATGTTACGGCCGGCTTTATAAGTTCCGGCACAACCAGCGTCAAGCACGCCGCTTGTGCCCACGATGAGATTCCCTCCCACGCTAATCGTGCGGCCGGCACCGTTGCCGGTGGTCGAGGATCGCTGGCACTGGATCGTCCCGTTGACCGTCAGGTTACTGTTCACGTTCAGCGCGCCAGTGGCTATGTCGGCCGTGAACTGGATCGTCCCCAACGCGCCCACCGTCGCGTCGGTGGTCACCGTCAGCGTTCTCTGCAGCGTCAGGACCGCGCTCAATGCACCGCCGCCGATGCTCAGGCCGGCGATACTCCTGTCGGAGTCACTGCTTTGCAGCGTTGGCGCGTTGGGGGCGTAGGTTCCGTCAATCACGACGAAGTCGCTCGCGCCGGGAATACCGGACGGCGACCAATTGTTCGCGTTGTTCCAGGCCACACTCGTGCTGCCATTCCACGTCATCGTGGCGGCCTGCGCCGCGCTGGCGAGCAGGAGGAGTGCCAGGAGTGTGTACCGCATTTGGTGTCGAAGGAAGGCTGGCATCCCAGCCGAAAATCGAGTACCGCAAACTGTTCCCGTGGGCTGCTGCATGGTTTTCTCCGCGTGCTGAGCAAGTTCGCTAAACTTGTGCACCAGCATAAGCTTGCGCTTGCTGCGTGCGCGCCAGGCTTCAGATGCCGCATCCTGCCCCCATCCGACCACGATCACACCGGAAGCCGTAAGTATCTCACAAATGGGGGATGGTGGGCAAGCAGGTGCCGAACCGTAACTGCTCGGGTCGGTGGACGACTACGGTGGGACGAAGCAAGCGACGAAGTGTGGCGTGGCATGGATAGGAGCAGCAGGCATGGGAGCTTCTTTTAGCTACGGATGACGGTAGAGTAGGC
>CAIOST010000350.1 GCA_903861045.1 uncultured bacterium
CCAAGCAATTCAACAAAGTGCTTACGGTCGCGATCGTCCTGAAAGATCCGACGCCGCCCCAACCCACGCGCGGTGATGTGATACCACCCACCCGCCACATGATGCCGTAATTGCCTTGCCATGCTGATAACATACAACATTGGGGCTAAATTGGTCAATATGTCTATTGTCTAAAGACGACCCCAGGGGAACCCGAGGGCGAGGCCACCGGACCCGCCGCCGCAGCGGGAATGCACCGGACCACGCCGTCAGGCCGGTAGCGGGGCCGCCCAATCTTCCGGTCATCCAATCTTCCAACTCCCGCAGTTTGCCCCTACTACGATCCCGTGACGTCAGCATCCGCCACGGGTCGCTCCTTGCGGCGCGTCCCGTCGTACATTTCAAAGCCGACCAGGCGGCATTCGATGGGGCCGTTGAAGAAGATGCGGCGGCTGGCGCTGCGCAGGCCGATCTTACGGGAAAGCTCCATGTTGCCGGTAAAGACAAAGCCGCGCCAGCCGGAGCAGTGCTGCTTAAAGAAGTCGCCGATGCGGGTGTAGAGCGGTTCGAGCGTGGCGGCATCGCCCATGCGCGCGCCGTATTCCGGGTTTAGGAAGACCACTCCCGGCTTGGCCGGCATCGGCGTGTAGGCAAAGTCGCAGACGTCCACGGTCAGGTCGTCCAGCACGCCGGCGGCCTCGGCATTCTGCCGCGTGATCTCTGCGGCCTGCGGATCAATATCCGTGGCCAGGATCGGCGGCAGGCCTTCCGTGCGTTCGCCCTTACGCGCCTCGACGCGCAGCGCTAGGTAGCGGGCCTTGGGGGAGGGGGTGGCAGCTGTCGCACCCTCGCGGTCGTCGGCGATGGCCGCATCGCCATACCCCTTCAGCCCCATGAAGGTAAAGCGCTGGCGCAGGATCCCGGGGGCGCGGCGGCGGGCGATCAGCGCCGCTTCGATGGCCGGTGTGCCGCTGCCGCACATGGGGACCACAAACGGCGTGGTGGCATCCCAGCCGGTGGAGAGCACGCAGGCGGCCGCGAGGGTCTCCTGCATCGGGGCTTTGCCGGGGAGCTTGCGGTAGCCACGCTTGGAGAGCGGCTCGCCGGTGGTATCCAGATAGATGCGCAGCTCCTGCTCGCGCCAGTAGATAAAGACCGCGGCACCGGTGAAGTCCGGCCCGGCGTCTGGCCGGCGCCCGCAGATTTCGCGCATGCGGTCGGCAATCGCATCCTTGGCGCGCAGCGAGGGCATGCGAGTGTCCCGAATCGTCTCATTCCAGACGGCGGTATTGACCGTGAAATAGCCGTCCGGGTCGAGCCACTCTTCCCAAGCAATGTGCTTCACGGCCGCGTAAAGGTCATCCAGGTTACGGGCGCGGGTGACCGCCAGGGGCCAGAGCACGCGGTGCGCGCTACGCAGCCAGAGGTTCAGGCGTATGGCATCCACCAGCGTGCCGCGCACCGAGACCATGGTGTCGCCGGCATCCAGCACAGGGTAGCCGAGGCTGGTCAATTCCTGTGCGGCATACGGTGCCAGGCCGCGGGCGCAAGCCACTACCATCGAAGCAGGTTCGTTCCAAGAGTTCATAGGTGGGGCGTACGATAGCACAAAAGCCGGCGGTGTTGCACCCGGGAGCTGCCTTGGAAGTGTTCCCCGATATAGGTTGCTGATCTGGGACAAGGCGCCCTGGTCGTTACGGATCTGCTTGCCGCTCGCGCAGAGGGAAAGCGACCCCTCGAGCACCTTACTCTCGCTGGCTGTTACGCCTTTTGTAGATTAGGCGGGCGTTTGGCTAGATCCGGAAGCCAAGCCAGCGTGATAAGCATGGCGAACGCCAGCAGCAGAACCGGCAGGCACACTAATATACAGCGTGTGCAGATCCAGCCAAACTGTTGCGTAGAGCAGTACTCCCGCATCTCGTGATCATTCGTGATCATTCGTGATCGACGTTCTTGCGCCCGCTATCATTTTTAAGGCCGTTGGCACAGAAGGCCAGCATTTCCGCGTCACTCTTCATCGATCCAACTCCTGCCCGTGTTTATCCATCGCTTGATGTGGCGTGCCCGCCTATGCATCGCAGGCGACGGCATGTTGCTTGTCTTCCCCATCAGACGCGCCAGCGGGCGCGTACCAAAAACCTGCTGCAACGCCGCGGTTTCCGCCGCCACCACCGCCAGCGGCGCCACGCCCGCCTGTTGCAGCGCACACCAGATCGCACTCGCGGCCATCCGTCCCGGGTCGTCCGTCGCAAGCATTTGCCCGTCCGCTTGCTCGGCCGGTAGGGCGGGGCCGCCGGACCCGCCGGCGTGGTCAGGCGCCATTGTCCGACCAGGGCCGTCCGTCGACGTGCTGAAGTGCGACCTTTGCGGTGGTAGAATGCGCATCCTCTGCGCGGTCAATCCGCCCGATACGATTCGGAAGATTCTGGATTGTTTGGGTATGCCGATCCGTGCCCCGCCGACCGCCGTAGCGCTGATCGAAGACTGGGGTGGTGACGATATCCATGATGCCCCCGTCTACTCGGAATCATACGCCTGACGGCACGTTATAGCCCTCGCGTACACATCCGGCGACCCTCGGTTCACCGGGCAGGCTCATCCAAGCCCGCCCCGCCACCCGGCTATCACTTTCCGAGCGGAA
>CAIOST010000351.1 GCA_903861045.1 uncultured bacterium
CCCTACTCGGAAAAAAACCGCTTTCTTTTGTGTCTTTTGTGCTTTTTGTGGCTAGATTCCGCCCGGCGGGGAGTCCACAGAACCAGGTCTTCAGGAAAAGACCATGCCGTCCTCCCGGTAAACATCGGTACGTGACTTGCCAGATGGGGGGCACTGTGTCACAATAGTCATATAACGTTGGTACGAGCAGCGGGCCCCCACCCGCAACCCGCGCAAGGAGTGGCCATGAGCAACGATCATACATCTGGCACCCCGCCACATCCCGATGAAATCCTGCCCGGCGTCGCTGAGCCGGCCGCGAAAAGCATCCTGCTGGCGCGCAACTACTACCCCGAAAACATCCCGATCATCCCCATCAATGGGCATCCCCTCTTTCCGCGCATCACGGTGCCGGTGTTGATAGACAACCCGGATCTCATCACCTTTCTTACCGAGCGGACGCGGGAGCAGGGGCGGCATGTGGGCATTCTGTTGCGCCGGGATACGCCGCCCGCGGCCGACCCCGCTAAGCCCCTGACCGCGGCCGATCTCTATACCGTGGGGGTGCTCGCCGAGATTGTCCAGCTCGCGCAGCCCGCCCCGCACATGCTGCACGCCCTGATCGCCTCGCACGAACGGTTCCGTGTGCAGGCCTATCTGCAGGAACAGCCGGTACTTGTGGCCCGTGTGGAATACTTGCACGAGACCGAAACCGCGTCCCAAAACAGCGCGGAGCTCAAGGCCTACTCCGTCTCCGTCGTGCAGGCCATCAAAACGCTGATCCACCTCAACCCGTTGCACAAGGAAGAGTTGAGTCTGCTGATGCAGCACAACAATCTCGCCGAGCCGGGGCGCCTGGCGGATATCGCCACGGTCCTCACCACCGCCTCCGCGGCGGAGCAGCAGGAGATCTTGGAGACCATCCACATCCAGGAACGCCTCGCCAAGGTGCTGGTTCTGCTACGCCGGGAGATAGACGTCTCGCGCATCCAGGTGAAGATCGGCAAGCAGATTGATGAGAAGATTACTAAAAACCAGCGGGAATTCTTCCTGCGTGAGCAGCTGAAGGCCATCAAAAAGGAACTGGGTATCGAAAAGGAGGGCAAGGAGACCGAAGTGGACCGCTTTACCGAGCGGATCTCCCACCTGCACCTCACGCCCGAGGCTAAGGAACGCGTGACGGAGGAGCTGGACAAGCTCAAGCTGCTCGAACCGGTTTCGCCGGAGTTTCACGTCAGCCGCACCTATCTCGACTGGCTCACCTGCCTGCCGTGGGGCGTGTTCACCAAGGACCACCTGGATCTGCCGCGGGCCGAACGAATCCTTAATCAGGATCACTATGGCTTACAGGACGTTAAGGAGCGCATCCTAGAATTTCTCGCCGTGGGTATCCTCAAGGGGGCGGTTTCCGGCACGATCCTCTGCTTCGTCGGCCCCCCCGGCGTGGGTAAGACTTCGCTCGGACGCTCCATCGCGCGCGCCATTGGTCGTAACTTCTACCGCTTCAGCGTGGGGGGCATCCGGGACGAGGCCGAGATCAAGGGGCACCGCCGCACTTACATCGGCGCCCTGCCCGGCAAGTTTGTACAGGTTATGAAAACCTGCAAGAGCGCCAATCCGGTTATCATGCTCGACGAAATCGATAAGATCGGCGCCAGCTATCAGGGCGATCCCGCCTCCGCCCTGCTGGAAGTCCTGGATCCAGAGCAGAACAGTGAATTCCTGGACCACTATCTGGACGTGCGCTTCGATTTAAGCAACGTCTTTTTCATCTGCACCGCCAATCAGACCGACACCATTCCGCGCCCGCTGCTCGACCGTATGGAGGTGATCAACCTGGCCGGCTACATCCTGCAGGAAAAACTGCAGATTGCCCGGCGCTACCTGCTGCCGAAGCAGCGCAAGGCCAACGGCCTGGTGAACGGCCAGGTCGCCATCACACAACCCGCGACTCGGCGCATCATTGATGGCTGGGCGCGCGAGCCCGGCGTGCGTAGCCTGGAAAAGCAGATCGGCAAAATTATGCGCAAGTGCGCCCGTAACATCGTGGAGAAGAAGGCCGCCCAGGTCCATGTAGACCTGGCGGACGTGGCAGGCTTCCTCGGCACACCGGTCTTCCGCGATGATCCGGATGTCAAGCGCCCCGGGATTGGCGTGGTGACCGGCTTGGCCTGGACAGCCCTGGGGGGCGACACACTCTCGGTGGAGGCCATCGGCTTGCCGGGCGATAAGCCCGGTTTCAAGCAGACCGGCCAACTCGGCGCGGTCATGGTGGAAAGCTCAGAAATCGCCTACTCCTATGTCCGCAGCCTGCTGCGCAAGAACCAGGCCTACACCAAGTTCTTTGAACACAGCCTGATCCACCTGCATGTGCCGGCCGGTGCCACACCGAAGGACGGACCTTCTGCCGGCATCACCATGGCCACGGCCGTCTATTCCCTGGCCACCCACACGCCCATGCGCGGACGTCTGGCCATGACCGGCGAACTCACCCTGACCGGACGCATCATGGCCATCGGCGGCGTCAAGGAGAAGACCATTGCCGCGCGCCGCAACGGGATCCGCACCATCCTCTTCCCGTCCGATAACCGCAAGGATTTTGACGACCTCCCCGCCCATATCCGCCGCGGGCTCGACGCCCGCTTCGTCGCCACCTTCCCGGAAGTCGTCAAGATCTGCTTCGGGGAGAAACAGCTCGGGAAACACCAATAGCGAGGCCTTATTTTCCTCTGGTATACCGGATCACCTGAACGTTCTCCATGGTCACGAGTCCCCCGCACTGTGCCTGTTCAAAAAGGGCGTGCAGTCGTGGGAGAAAGGCATTGATCTTCTCCTCCTGATCCGTGATCTCCACAACCAAGGGGAGATCCGCCGCCAGGTCCAGAATCTTGGCCGTGCGGATGTGGCTGGAAGCGCCGAACCCCATCATCCCCTTCCAGGCCGTGGCGCCGCTTAGCCCGGCGGCATGCGCCTCCCGTACAATCGCCTCGTAGAGCGGCTGATGGCGCACCTTGTCCGACTCGCCCATGAAGATTCGCAACAGCTTCGCCTCACTATTCGTTTGCATATCGTACCTATGACGGCATCACCCACTGTACCAACCATACCCCGAGACAGAACATGCCCATGCTCCCCAGTAGCGTCAGCGCCAAATAGCCCCCGGCATAGAAAAGCTCCCGATCCTGCACAAACTTCATCATTTCATAGACAAAGGACGACATGGTCGTGAACCCGCCGCAAATCCCGGTGGCCAAAAAGAGACGCCAGGATGGCGACAACGCGGCAGACGACGTGGCTAGTGTCACGACGATCCCGATCAGCAGGCACCCCAACAGATTCGCCGCGAGCGTGCCGCATGGAAACGTGACGAAGTATCGCTGCGCCAGCAAACTCAGCAGATAACGGAGCACGGAACCCAGTGCGCCCCCCATGCCGACGTAGACCAAAGGCATCCAAACCCGCATAACCACACTACTCCTGCGCCGCCAGCCAACCCGACCCAGCCGACAAATTCAGGTATCATCAATCTTTTTCCGGTGCTTGCCAAGGCTGGATTCCGCTGCAGACCATTCAAATGGGCCACAAAGGCACATAAACGCAATAAAACGGCTCTTTTGTGTCTTTTGTACTTTTTGTGGCAGCTTCCGCCCGGCGGGGCGTCCGCAGAACCAGGTCTTCAGGAAAAGACCATGTACGGCAGACTTACGCGGGGCGCAAGCGGGCGAAATCTTCTAAACCGGCCAACGACCGGATCCGCACCGCATACCCGGCTTCGCGCACGGCCGCGATCGGGTTGAGACCGCCGACCACCACCAATCCGGCGTGTCCGTCGGCAACCGGGATGCCGAACAGCGGCTGATTGGCACGGCCAACGGCAAGGATACCACCAATCCCCTGAGGACGAAGCTGCCGTACCAACGCCTGCACATCATCCACGGCTGCCGCCGGAATCTCCCGGAACCCGGCACAGATGACCCCCGAGCCCTGTTGCAGCACGTCCCGCACCCGCGTCATCCCCGCCTGAATGAACACCTCTAAAGGATCCAGCGAGGAGCCTCGGTACTCGATCAACTCTACGAACCGCAACGGCCGCTTATCGCGAATCTCCAGCAACCCGCCAAAACGTGAGTTGACTGGAATCCCCCGGTGCAACAAGATGCCATTCACCGTCACACTGCAAACGGTGCCGATGCCGACAAAATTCTCAGGCACCACCACGCCGCCGATCGCCTCGCCCGCGCGTGCGACCAGCACCCGGTTGGATATCCCCAGATGCTCCCGCAGCACCCGGCGCATCTCTGCCAGGGCCGGCCCCAGATTGGCCGGATGCAACAACGTGGTGTTCACCACCACCGTCCCCGCCCCGCTCCGAGCCTCCCACGACATCTGATACGAAAGCGTATCCACCCGCGCCGACACCAGCCCCACCTTGGTGATGACATCCGCGCGGCCACTCTCTTCCCGTCCTGCCTTGGTAATACTCCGCCCGGCCCGGCGATTCACCAGTTGCGTGAGCCCGCGCCGGTCCAACTCCAGAAGATGCAGCCGCACCGTGCGCGGGCTGATATCCACCCCGGCCGCCAACAGCGCGGCGACAATCCGTTCCGCGCCCAAAGGCGTGTGTGCCTCGCGCAATACCCGCAGAATCGCCGTAATGGCCCGCTCCGCCTTCGCACCCATATCGCATCCCTTCCAACCGGCCTTTCTGCCGTACCAATCTTACCTGAGCCCGTATAATACGGCATTTTTGCCGACAAAAACAACGACAAAGCGTATTCAGCCCATTGCCAGACGCCCCGTCAGAATCTATTCTTGGCATGTGTTTGCCGTAATAGGCGACACACCAGACACCCAGGCATCCATCGAGCAACCCTCAGGAAGGTTAAATATGAACGACTATGTGAAGAGCGTACTGCAGGAAACCAGTCAGAAGAATGCCGGCCAGCCGGAATTTTTGCAGGCTGTGACCGAAGTTATGGAATCTATCAGCCCCGTGATCGAACGCCATCGCAAGTACCGCGACAACGCCATTCTCGAGCGCATCGTGGAACCGGAACGCGCCGTGATGTTCCGCGTCCCCTGGATTGACGATCAGGGTGGCATGCGGGTCAACCGCGGTATGCGCGTGCAGTACAACAGCGCCCTTGGCCCGTACAAAGGCGGCCTGCGATTCCACCCCTCGGTGAACCTCTCCATCATCAAGTTCCTCGGTTTCGAGCAGATCTTCAAGAACTCCCTGACCACGCTCCCCATGGGCGGCGGTAAGGGTGGCTCGGACTTCGACCCCAAGGGGAAGAGCGATAACGAAGTCATGCGCTTCTGCCAGTCGTTCATGACCGAGCTCTTCCGCCACATCGGCGACAACACGGACGTGCCGGCCGGTGATATCGGCGTGGGCGGTCGCGAAGTCGGCTACATGTTCGGCCAGTATAAGCGCCTCGCCAACCAGTTCACAGGCGTACTGACCGGCAAAGGGATCAAGTGGGGCGGCTCCCTGATCCGTCCGGAAGCCACCGGCTACGGCTGCGTCTACTTCGCCAAGGAGATGCTCAAGACCCGCGAAGAGAACTTCGAAGGGAAGATCTGCACCGTCTCCGGCTCCGGCAACGTGGCCCAGTACACCGTCGAGAAGCTGAATGAGCTCGGCGCCAAGGTCGTCACGCTCTCCGACTCGGCCGGCACGATCTACGACAAGGCCGGTATCACCAACGAGAAGCTGGCCTGGGTCATGGACCTCAAGAACAACCGTCGTGGCCGGATTGCCGAGTATACCAAGCAGTTCAAGGGCTCGGAGTTCCTGGAAGGTCAACGCCCTTGGAATGTGCGCTGCCACTGCGCGTTCCCGAGCGCCACCCAGAACGAAATCACGGGCGAGGATGCCAAGGCGCTCGTGTTGAACGGTTGCCGCGTGGTGGCCGAAGGCGCGAACATGCCCAGCACGCCGGAAGCGGCCGAGATGTTCGTGGCCAACAAGCTGCTCTTTGCACCGGGCAAGGCTGCCAACGCCGGTGGCGTGGCCACCTCCGGCCTCGAAATGTCGCAGAACTCCATGCGCCTCTCCTGGACGCGCGAGGAAGTGGACGCCCGCCTGCAGCAGATCATGCGCAGCGTGCACGACGCCGCCCGCGGCGCCGCCACCGAGTACGGCCAGCCCGATAATTATGTCATGGGCGCGAACATCGCCGGCTTCTGCAAGGTCGCCGACGCCATGATCGACCAGGGTATGGTCTAAGTTTCTGGCCGGTTACGGCTGAAACCACTGACGCCGCGCGGCCGCCCAAGCCGCGCGGCGTCGTCTTTTTAATGGCTACCCATGGTAACTACCTCGCCGCCTTCTTCGGCTATCCAGCGCTTGCCAGGGTCTTAATCTTTTGTCTTAATCTTGGGTCTTTGTCTTGCCTCTGGACAGATTAAGACTGAAGATATCCCATTGCCTTGGCTGCTGTCAGTAGTAGGCCCGGCCCGCCCCCGGGCCGAGGGCGGATTGCTATCCCGGGCCGATAACGATCGTTGTTGGAAAAACCTGCCAGTTAGGTGAGAGGTGCTAGGTGGTAGGTGACAGTGTTAGGTGTTAGGGTTGCTGACGCCGGCTGTCGGGCGGCAAGGATACGCTGAGCAAGCATAAACCGCTAATGCACGCAAATGGACGCGAATGCGAGATTTCTTTACAGCGAGGGCCGCAAGGGGAGTTTCATGGTGCTTGGTTGCTGGCGCCGGGTGGACGTGCGGTGGCATAGGGTGGCAGATGGAAAGGAACCATGGGTTTTGGAATTTCCGCCGTTGGAATTTAGGATTTGTTGCGGATTTCGGTATTCGGATTTCGAGTTTCCGCGACGGACGCAGAGTGCGGCGGATGCGGCGGCCCCAGCCTACCGCTCTGGCGCCGTTTTCCCGCCGCCTCGACCAGCCGTTTGGCCAGCGCCGAAAGCTGCAGATCCACGGTGCGGCCGGTCAGTTGCGGCAGCCGCCCGCGTTGCAACAGCGGATCGCGCGCATGGCCACGGAAGCTGCGCACACACCCTTCGCGCACTTCGATGCGCCCTACCACACGGGCCGTCGCCTGAATCCGCAACTCCGCCAGCCGCAACAAGCGCGCCACCGGTGGCGGCCGCGCCCCGTCGCGATCGCCGGATAGG
>CAIOST010000352.1 GCA_903861045.1 uncultured bacterium
GCCGGGTGGCGGGGCGGGCTTGGATGAGCCTGCCCGGAGAACCGAGGGTCGCCGGATGTGTACGCGAGGGCTATAACGTGCCGTCAGGCGTAGGCGTCTGAATAGACGGGGGTGTCGTTGACCTCGTCACCACCCCAATATTCGATCAGCGCTGGGGCGGTCGGCGGGGCACGGATCGGCATACCCAGACAGTCGAGGATCTTCCGTATCGCCTCAGGCGGATTAACCGCTCAGAGAATGCGCCTTCTACCCTACCGGCCTGCCGGCGCCCCGTTCGCGACCCTCGCGATGGAAACTCTCGCATTCGCGGCCATTCTCCGAGCGTCCATGCGCGGTTGCACCACTCCCGACCTACCACCTACCCCTTCTCTGCAGCCTTTACCCTCATAACCTCCGACGGGCTAACGCAGCCACCGTCGCTACATGGCGTGTCGCCCGGCTGGGTAAGCCAATAATTGCCACCTGACACTACCAATCCGCGAAATCCGTAGCTGAGAATTTCCGTAATCAAGCGCGACAGCGCTTTGCGCGGACTGATGGCTGTGGCCCTCGTTGTCCTAATCGTGGGTTCGCTCATCGGGCAACGCGGTAACTCGACACACACGCCGGGCGCCGACTAAGACGATAGCTGGCTTACACGCTGCCCGCGGCCCGGGGCGGGCCGGGGCTACGGACGGCCGCCGGCGATAAGCGGTGGCTCAAGGACACGCACGGTGAGTCCGGCGGCCCCGCCCCAAGCGTGGTTCACGCACCTGAACCCTGAACCGTGCCCCATGAAAAAGCTTCGAGCGCAAGCTGTTCTTGGGTATAGTCAGCATACTTGTATGTGTTCGCTCACCCAACTTCTGCTCGGCATGGCCACGGCCGGCGTGGTGGCAGGTCCCCAGCGCCCCCTCGCGCTGGTGGCCGGCGCCGTGGCTGGACTCCTCCCCGACCTGCTTGACGGGTGGGCCGGGCAACTCTACCGGCAGCCGGATATCACGGTAACCCCCGACCCGCTCGACCCGCAACTGGCCCCCATGGCCGCTGGCCTGCGCCTGGCCATACAGCAGACCCGCGCCACCGGGCGCCCCTGTATCCTGCGTTGCAACCCCCTCCCCGACCGCCGGGGCGGCTTCATCCCCTACCAACTCGACTACGATCGGCAGCACCGGCTGCTCTTTGCCCGCCCGACCGGCGGCAAGAGCGCGCGGGTCCACCTGACGGCACCCGGCAGCGCGCCGGACGAACCGTTCGAGCCGTTGCATCCGCTGCCGCTGCCAATCACCAACCGCCCCGTGGACTTGGAACTGCACACCCGCGGCCCGCGCATGGAGTGCCGTGACCTGGCACAGGTGGCAGGGGTCGGTCATGCCTGGCCCGTGGCAGGTGGCATCGCGATAGCCACCAGTCTCTGTGCCCCCTGGCTCGGCGCGGCCGTGGCTGCCACACTGGCCATGCACCTGCTGCTCGATGCCGCCGGACGCCGCGAATCCCGCCCCGGATTCCCCTTCACCCGACAGACCTGCTACGGCCGCCGCCTCTGGCATGAAGCCGGCTGGCGCGCCAATGCCGCTGCCAGCGCCATCGCCGCAGGTGCACTGGCCGTGCTATTGCTAAGCAGCCGGTAAGCAAAGTGACGCTGCCCGCCCGCCGGGGCTGGCGCCGGCGTAGTTGCGGCGATTCAACGCCAAGGCGCCAAGGCGCAAGGGCGCGAAGGTGGGACGGTGTCGAGTTTGGCGCTTGGATGGCGCACCGGGAAGGGCGCAGCGCCCGGGCGGAGCCACCGGTTTTCGCATAGACGCCGCGTGTAGTCGTCCAAGTATTGGGATAAGCTGGAGGAGCGCGACCGAGCCAAGCCGATGGCTGTCGACAGCGGTGGTGGCTTTAGCAGAAATTGGCGACAAGACCCAACTGCTAGCCTTTATTTTGGCCGCAAAATTCCGCAAGCCCGTGCCGATCATTCTGGGCATGCTGCTTGCCAATGTTCCGGCCGTCCTGCTGGGTGACCGCATTGCCCACAAGATCCCGGTACGGGTGGTGCATGCGATCGCGGCAGCTATTTTCGCGGGCCTGGGTGTGGCCACACTCTGCGGCGCGGGTTCCCGTCTCGGTTTCTGAGGGCGGGGTATAGGTGAAACCCGGACACGTGTGCACCCAACAGCAACCAACGCCCTGCCCTACTTCAGCAGCTCCGCTAGTTTTTTCTCGAGGGCCGGGCCGCGCAAATCCTTGGCCACAATCTTGCCATCCTTGCCGATCAAGAACGTGGCCGGAATCCCCTGGATGCCATACTTGCGCGCGATCTCGTTCTCCCACCCTTTGCCATCAAACGACTGCGGCCAGCGCAGGCCCTTCTCCTTCACGAAACTCTCCAGCTTGGACTTCTCCTGGTCCAGCGAGATACCGATGATTTCAAACCCCTTGGCATGATAGGCATCGAAGGCCTTCTGCACAGCGGGCATCTCCCCGACGCACGGCCCGCACCAAGTCGCCCAGAAGTCCACCAACACCACCTTCCCCTTCAGCGCGGCCAGGTCAACCTTGCGCCCGTCCACGGCCGTGAAGGCAATCGTCAGCGTATCGCCCACACCCGGCTGATCCAGCTTGGTGGCCAGCGAATCCAGGAAGCGGCTGGCCTGCGAGAAATCCTTGTGCGTGGCAAAATCCTTCTTTACGGTGGCGAGCGCTTCCTTGGCCGCCGCCTTGTCGGTTAGCAGCGCCATGCGTTTGGAGAGGTTCATCGCAGCCGCACGCAGGTCACCCTCGGCGCCCTTGGGCATCGTCGCATACTGCCGGTCCAGTGCCACTAGCTGCTGCGCGACATTCCCCGTCTCCTCGTAGCAGTCGGCCAGCAGCGCCTGCGCCTCGGCGCTATCGGCCGCCTGCGGGTTGGCAGCGAGGTAGGTCTCCAAGGCCTTGGCCTTATCGCTCGCGAAGCGTTTGCTGATATCCGCCACGGTCTCGGCGTGGAGAGCGGCAACGCAGGATAGGAGCAGCAGCAGGGCGCAGCAGAATGTTTTCATAGTGGGCTGAGCATCGCAAATCGGGGCGGGGCGGGGCAAGCATTTTCCGTGGAACACGGGGAGGTTGGCCACCAGACGCGCCACGCGACCATTGCCGTCAAAGAACGGGTGGATCCGCACAAAAGCCATGTGCGCCTGGAGATACGCGCCGAGCGCATCCCCGGGCACACGCGACAGCCGCCGGTAAGCCTGGTTGAACGCCTCCATCCAGCGTTTCATCAAAAGCGGCACATGCAGCGGATCGGCGTACTCCATGTAGACGATCTGTCCGTTGGCCATGCCCGTGGTGCCATTGTAGGACTGCTTCCAGTTGCCGACGGGATTCAGCACGTCCAACGCTGCTGGTTGCATGACAGTAACACCTACCACCTAACACCTGCCACCTTCTCCCCGGCGCGCTGCCAGTCCACGACACGCCCTTACATCCACCCCCCGGCCAAGAGCACGAGCAGCAGTGCGGCCAGCGCCAACCGGTACCAACCAAACACCACGAAGGTATGCGTCCGGATATACCCCAGCAGCCACTTCACGACGACAAATGAAACGAGGGCCGACACGACAAACCCCACCCCAACCATCTGCCAATCCTCGGCCGGGGCGCCTGCCGGCGCATGGCGCAGGGCACTCAGGATCTTGAGCCCCCCCGCCGCCAGCATGGTGGGTATGCCGACCAGAAAGGAGAACTCCGTGGCCGCTGGCCGGCTCATCCCCAGTACCAGAGCAAAAAGGATCGTGGCACCGGAGCGCGAGGTGCCGGGAAAGACCCCGGCCAAAAGCTGCGCCAAACCGACCACCACGGCAATCTTCCAGGTCACATCCTCGCGCCCGCCCCCCGGCCGTCGCGCCAGCCACGCCTCCACCGCTACGAACCCCAGCCCGCCCACAGCCAGCGCCACGGCAATCGGCAGGGCACTCTCGGGCAGACGGAACCCTGCCTTCGTCAGCACGATACCGCCCGCCGCAGTCACCGCAAAGGCCAGCGCCAGCTTGGCGGCGTAGAGGCGCGTCGCCGGCTCGGACCAGCGGAAGAGAAACTGCGACAGGCGCGCGCGAAAGAGCGGCAGCACCGCCAGCACCGCCCCCGACTGGATCACGATGTTAAAGAGATCGCTGCAGGGCTGCCGGACCAGCTTCTCCACCAGCAGCAGGTGCCCGGTGGAAGAGACCGGCAGGAATTCAGTAATCCCCTCCACCACGCCCGCCAGCACCACGGTTGAAAGTGCATTTGTCATAAGGGGTGCAGCATACCCGCCCCCACGGCGGGGTGACAACCGATTTATCTCCGCATGGCACTTCCGCCGGTGCGCGGCGGCAGGCTTGGACCGGAGAGGCGCTTGCAAAACCTCCGGTTCTTGCAAGCGGAGGGTTCAGGGTTCGGGGTTCAGGAGTCGTTTCCGCCCAGTACATGCCCATGTCAAGTTCCAGGTCGAGCGCGCCGGCGCGGTCCGCGCATGGCCCCATCTGTCGGACTACGCGGCGATCAATCGCTTCCCAACCTATCGCGGCCGGCTTGGAGTGCGGTGACAACCGCAGGGCGGCACCGCTTTTCAGTTGCCCCACCTGCCGCAAAGCGGCGTCGCGCGATATACCCTGAGCCTGCCGAAGGGCTGCCGCACTCCACACCGGTGCAACACGCTTTTGGACTGCGCCGGCCGCCGGCGGTGCGCGCCGTCGAACCGCTGGACGCCGCTATTCCCCGCCGCGGCCGCCGGCGGTGCGCGCCGTCGAATTGACGGTTGCCGGCAACATTGTCTTCTCGCGAAAGAATGCGCAGGTAAATCTTCGCCAAACCCGACAACAGAACCAGGACCGACACCAGAACCAGGAGTCAAGATTTCTGGTGGATTGGCATCTCATTGCCCTCCCCGTGGTTCAGCAGTCGGAAGATGACCCGATCCATATCTTTCGATCTTGGCTGGCCCGCGCTGTCATCCTGTCTCCAATTCCAAGAATGGTGACGGGGGAATCGAAAGGCGAAACACTGGAACCCAAGAGCGCCGGCCTGAATGTCGATTTTGTTGATTTATCCGACGGCGAGAAATGTTTCTTCCTTTGCGCCGCAGTTCTGGCCACAAATCGACATTATGGGCCGCTGTTTTGCTTTTGGGACGAACCGGACAGCCATCTCTCTGTGTCTGAAGTTGGACACTTTGTGGCAGCCTTGCGGCAGGCCTTTACTGGCGAGTCACAGATTCTTGTTTCTTCGCACAACCCCGAGGCCATTCGCAAGTTTTCGAACGAGAGCACCTTCGTGCTCAATCGGAGGAGTCATCTGGAACCCACGACGGTGAGATTGCTCCAAGACCTCGATGTCAAAGGCGATCTCGTGGAGGCCTTGATTCGAGGAGATGTGGGAAATGAGCTGCAATATATTCACACCACATCTTCTCGTTTTGGTCGAAGACGATGCCAACCGTCAGATCTTGAACGGGTTTACGAATCATCACGCTCTCAATACGCGGGTAATTCAAATTCTACCGCCGAGTGGCGGATGGACGAAAGTTGTCGACGGATTCAGAGACAATCAAGTATCGGACATGGCAAGGTACACGGAGAGACGAATTCTTCTGGTTGTCGATTTCGACAACGAACCTGAGCAACGGATTGAGGAGATCCGGCGCGATATTCCTGACCACTTGAAAACACGCGTGTTTGTTTTGGGGACAAGATCTACGCCCGAGAATCTTAGAAATGAAACCGGAGCAAGCTTCGAGCAGATTGGACGGAATCTCGCAGAGGATTGCGCAGATAATACGCGAACAACATGGAGCCTTGACGACCTAGCGCATAACGCCACGGCGTGGGACCGCCTTTTTCTATCCGTAAGACCGTTTCTTTTCGCATACTAATGCGCCGCACTCGGCGTACCCTTGCCGCCCGTCAGCCGGCGCCAGCAACCCTAACACCTACCACCTAGCACCTACCACCTCTCTCTCCTCCTCATCATGCGCTGCCGGGCTCGGCCGTTTGCATTGGAATGGCGGCGGCGGCGGTGTTTTGGTCGGAGCGGGAAAAGCGCCCCTGGGAACGCGCCAGCCTGGCCTGCCTGCCGGACGGCAGGACGCGGCGGGGGCCGGCGTTGCTGGAAAAACCCAGGATGGCGCGGGTATTTACCCTTTGGCTGCGTCAATCTTCATTCTAAGGGCAGACCCCTTGGGGCTTCGACTTTGTTGGTCTTGGCGGCCTTGGCGTCTTGGCGGTTGGACAAATTGTGGCGCTTCAAGAAAAGACCATGGAGTGCGATGGTGGCGCATGGATGCCACCAAAATACCTTTTGTATCCGCCGCAGACCGCGTAGTACACTGCCGCGTGGAATGAGTTGTGTTCAGGCCGTCGCGCCTTTTTGTGACGAGGAAAAACATGCTGAAGATCCTTGATTTGATGCGTGCCCGCTATTCAGTACGCTCTTTTGCTGACCGTGCGGTAAGCCGTGACACGTTGCTGGCCGTGCTGGAGGCGGCGCGACTCGCCCCGACCGCCTGTAACAACCAGCCGTGGCGCATGCTGGTCGTGCAAGAACCCGCCACACGCGCCGCCCTGGCTACCTGTTATCCGCAAGCCTGGCTGGCCACCGCCCCCGTGATCCTCGTCTGCTGTACCGAACCCGCCAAGGCCTGGTGCCGCCGCGATGGCAAGAACCACGCCGAGATTGACGTAACCATCGCCGTGGACCACCTGACGCTGGCCGCGACCGAGGCCGGACTGGGCTCCTGCTGGATCTGCGCCTTCGACGCCGCCAAGGCCCGCCAGGTGCTCCAGATACCGGCCGAACTCGAACCGGTGGCGCTGATCCCGCTGGGCTACCCCGCCGCCGAGGCCGCCCCGAACAGTCGCCACAGCCAGCGCAAACCGATGGATGAGCTGGTGCAGTGGGAGCGGTTCTAGCCCGCAGGCGGCCGCCACTACCTGATGTGGATCCCACTCATATTGGCCTCAGCCCTGCTCCTGTCGTTCTACGACTTGGCGCGCAAGCACTGCGTCAACCAGAACGCCGTCATGCCGGTGCTCTTTCTCTCGACGTTGAGCGGCACGCTGTTTTTCACGCTGCTGCTGGCTGTCACGGGGGAACTCCCCGCCGCGCTCCAGCTCGGCGGCGGTGACCATGCGCTGATCTTGCTCAAGTCGCTGCTAGTAGCCACCATGTGGAGCTGCGTCTTCTACGCCATGCGGGCGCTACCGATCTCGATTGTGGCGCCGATCCGCAGCTCGGCCCCGCTCTGGACGATTGTCGGCGGCATCTTCCTGTTTCAGGAGATCCCCAACGCCTGGCAGGCGCTGGGGATGCTGGCCGTGCTGATCGGGTACGTGCTCTTCTCGGCGGCCGGCAAAGCCGAAGGGATCAATTTCGGTCGCCACTACGGGATCCTGCTGGTGGCGATCGGCACCCTGCTGGGGTCCATCACCGCACTCTTCGACAAGTATCTGCTGCAGACCCGTCAGATCCCGGCCAACACGGTCCAGTTCTGGTTTGCCCTCTGGCTGGTGGTGCTGATCGGGGCGGGGTTGGTTGTGCAGCGCCAGGTCGGCCTGCAACGCACGCCGTTCCGCTGGCGTCCGACCATCCCGCTGGTAGGGATCCTGCTGATCCTCTCGGACTGGTGTTACTTCCATGCGCTGGCCCAGCCGGGGACCGCCATCTCGATCCTCTCCCTAATCCGGCGCTCCAGCGTGGTGGTAGTCTTTACGCTGGGCGCGGTGCTCTTTGCGGAAGGGAACCTCAAGCGCAAAGCCATCGCCATGGCTGCCATCCTGGCCGGCGTCGCCATACTCTGCCTGGCGAAGTAGAGCGGCAGAAGCACTCCAAAGCATTCATAATCGTAATCGTAATCTGCAACCACGGAGATGAGCACGATTAACCGCGATGCACGGACATACAGAAGCTGAACGGTTGCAGGCTTTCTTCCGGTGAGCGTCTGCCTGCCGTCCCCGGCGGCCTTGTGCCGCCGGAACGGGACGTTCAGCGTGAGCAGCGAAAAAGCGAAGAAAAAGGTACGGCGCGAGGCGTGGCCGGTGCGGCCTGACCTCGCGCCATTCCTTTTGCTTGTCAAATTTCGCGGCTTCCTTTCTCTCGCGGAACTTTGCTTCCGGTGGGTCCAGCCCACCGGGGAGCACCTCCGCAGCAGTTCTCATAATGGCACCGTCCCCCCACCTTGGGTCGCGGAGACGGGAGATTGGGGTGAAAGACAAGGTAGAAAGATGAAGAGGAAAGACAAAGTAGGGTGCGACAGACATCC
>CAIOST010000353.1 GCA_903861045.1 uncultured bacterium
CGCTACCACAACAAACACAACAACCACAACAAGTTAAACCAGGAACAAGCCTTCTTCTACAATTCAAGTTATGGACGAGTATTTGTCCAGCAGAACTTGTGTGTAAAGGGCAGGCCTTGTGCCGCCGGAGCGAAGAGTTCCGCAGCTGGCGCAAAAAAAGGCGAAGAAATAGGAATAGCGCGAGGTGCGGCCGTGCCGACTCTCCTCGCGCTGTCGGAAAAAGGCAATGTGCCAGATGATCACGGACATTTCCAAATGGATTCGTTGTCCGACGTTGTAACTCATTGACCTTGCATGACTTGCAGGCCAAAGGAAAGTTCAAGTTACGGGTCTAGGCTGAATAATCTTCTGCCCGCCAAAATCAGCAATCGGTGCTCTCGGAGGCCTTGCCATGCAAAGTTATCACCCACATTTTACGCCCCCCTCCCCGCAGGTCGAAAGCCGCGTCAATTCCCTGTTGGCCCAGCTAACCCGGGAAGAGAAAATTGCCATGCTCGGCGGACAGCCGGAGCCCAAAATGGATGGCGACACTTTTGGCAACATCGCGGCTGGCATTCCGCCGCTGAAATTCGCCGATGCCACGACTGGGCTGCATTGGTGGACGGATCGTTCGACGACCTATCCCGCCAGTATCGCCTTGGCCGCCACCTGGGATGAAGATCTCGCCTACCGGGCCGGCGCGGCCCTAGGCCGCGATGCCCGGGCACGCGGCATTCACGTTGTCTTAGGACCGGGCGTCAACCTCTACCGCTCGCCGCTCTGCGGCCGCAACTTCGAATATTTAGGCGAGGATCCCTGGTTGGCCTCGCGCAGCGTCGTGGGGTTCATTCGCGGCCTGCAAGATCAGGGCGTTGCCGCTACGGTCAAACACTTCGCCCTGAATTTCCAGGAATATGAGCGCAATCATGTCAGCTCGGATGCGGATGAGCGTACGCTGCGAGAGGTCTATCTCCCGGCCTTCCGTGCCGCCGTGGAAGAGGCGGGTTCCGGGGCGTTGATGACCGCCTATAACCTGGTGAACGGGGTGCATGCCGCCGAGCATGATTGGCTGCTGCGGCAACTCCTCAAAGGGGAGTGGAACTTTCAAGGGGTGGTGATGAGCGATTGGCTTTCCACCTATAGCGCGGTCCAGACCGCGAATGCCGGGTTGGATCTGGAGATGCCGACCGCGCGCTGGATGAATGCCGCGCAGTTGCTGCCGGCCATTCGTAATGGCTTGGTGGATGAGTCCGTGATTGACGACAAAGTGCGCCGCCTCCTGCGTCTGATGGTCTGCTTTGGCTGGCTGGATCACCCGCAACAGGATGCCACCATTCCCCTGGAAGATCCGGCCAGCGCCGCGGTGGCCTTGGAAGTGGCCCGCCGTGGTTGCGTCTTGCTCAAGAATGAACGGGCCATCCTGCCGTTGGATCCTAAGCAAACACGGAAGCTGGCCGTGGTCGGTCCGTTTGCCGAGCAGACCCCCATCGGCGGCGGGGGCTCTTCCTATAATAAACCGTGGCGCTGCGTGAGCCTCCTCGATGGTCTGCGCCAACTTTTCGGGGCGGCACAGATCCAGCACAGCACGGGGATGCCGAAGGACAACAGTACGGCCACCTTTGCCCAGTCGTGCTACGTGACGCCCACGGGCGCGCCGGGCTTGCTAGCCGAGTACTTCAACAACCTCTACTGTCGCGGTACGCCGGTCCTCGCGCGCATCGAGCCGCGCCTGGAACAGCGCTGGGGGAGCGGCGAGATTGCGCCGGGCGTGGATGCGGCGGCCTTCTCGGCCCGCTGGACAGGGCGTATCCGCCCCGAGCGCACCGGCCGGCACGTCTTTTATCAGTGGTTTGGCGGCCCTTTCCGCGTGCAGGTTGGGGCGCACGTGATTTTCGATGTGATGGACGGCGCCAACATCAAGCCGCCGCGCGCCGCGTTGGAACTCGAAGCCGGGCGCGAGTACCCCATCGAAGTGCTGTATCGCCGCTCGGGCGGGTTCAACGGCGCCTGTATCGGTTGGGAGTTCTGGGATCGGCAGGCCGATTTCCAGATCGCCCTGGACATGGCGCGCACCAGCGACACGGTCATCTTTTGCGGCGGCTTTTCCAGCCAGACCGAAGGCGAAGCCTATGATCGCGACTTTCCGATGCAAACCGAGCAGGAGGAGTTGCTCCTGGCGTTGACGCAGGTCAACCCCCGGATCGTCGTCGTGCTGACGGCCGGCGGCAATGTGGATATGCGTCGCTGGTTGGACCTGGTGCCCGGCCTGCTCATGGCGTGGTATCCGGGGCAGGAAGGCGGTACCGCGCTGGCCGAAATCCTGGCCGGCGTGGTGAATCCCTCCGGACGGTTGCCGGCGACCTTTGAACGCCAACTGGAGGATCGCTCGTCCTTCTCCTGCTATCTCGATAGCGACGGCGATCGCCGCGTGCTTCTGGCCGATGGCGTCTTTACCGGGTATCGGCATCACGACCGAACCGGCGTGCCGCCGCAGTTCCCTTTCGGCTTCGGGCTCAGCTACACCTCGTTCGCCTATCGAAACCTGTGCTGCCCGGCGACAATGGTAACGGGTGGCACCCTGAGCGTGCACGTCGAGGTTGCCAACACGGGGGCGCGGGCCGGGATCGAAGTGGTGCAGCTCTATCTGCGTGATTGTGAGGCCTCGGTGCCCAGGCCCTACAAAGAATTGAAAGGGTTCGTCCCCGTGGCGTTGCAGGCGGGCGAAAGCCGCCGCGTCGAACTCACCCTGCGCGAACAGGATCTGCAGTTTTTCTGCCCACGTCAGCACGCCTGGGTGGCGGAGCCGGGACGGTTCGAGGTTTTGATCGGCTCCTCGGCCGCCGATATTCACCTGACGGGCACGTTCCAATATGCGCTACGGCGAGATGGGGATGACGGACTGGGCAAATGCATATGAGACTCGTCCATGGGTTACACCCCTTGGGCCTCTTCGTACCGGCTAGGCGGAACGCCCCAATGCTGCTTGAAGCGCTTGCTGAAATGAAAGGCATCGTAGAACCCTAGGGCCGCCGCCACGTCCTTCACGCTTTGTCCGCCCGCCAGCCGTTCACGGGCTAGCTTCATCCGGCTGCGCTGCACGTATGTTGACAGGGAACAGCCGAATTCCACCGGGAAGCGCTGCGTCAGGAACGAGGGGGACCGCTGGATCAACCGGGCCAGCTCCTGGCGCGTAATCCGCCGCGCGACATGCTCCCGCACATGCCGCTCGATCGCCGCCACCCACGGCCGGTTGCGGTAACGGATGACCTCCCGCTCCATGATGGACTCGCTCACGTGTTTCAGCAGGTGCCCGATGTCCCGCACGCGCGCCGGGCTACTCGCCTGCAGCGCACGATAGAGCCGGCGCGCCTGCGGCCCGGCCTCGGCCGGCACCGGCTGCGTCGGATCGCGTAATTGCCCGAACACCACGGCCCCCAGATAGACCCCGTGCTTGTCATACAACGGCACAATCCCCTCCAGCAAGCCGTTGTGACAATGGTAGATCAGTACCTCGCGGGTGCGCTTGGCGTCCTCCAGATGGTCGCGGTCACAGGCGATACAGCGATCATGAAAACAGGCCTGCCGGCGCCGCGCCGCACAATACGCTGACATGGCCTTCGCATGCAAGACCTGGTCCCACTCCTGCGCCTGCATGTCAAAAAAGGTAATCCGGACATCCAGTAGCCGATGGAGCAGCCGCATGATGGCATCCAGCTCCTGCTGCGCCACCACATACCGCGCCGCTGACGCACCCGCCGGCGGCGCCTGTTGTTCCCGCGGCCGTGTCATATATGTATCTCCCGATGTCAAAATATACATGCATTCATTCCGCCTGTCCATTCCGGATCTGGCCCGTTTCAGCCACACTACGCCCATGACAACACCCAGCACTACCCCTCCTCGTCCCGGGCTCTCCACCGCCGACCTGGTCGCGCGGGCACGCCAGCTCGGCACCGTTGTTCCCGGCTTCAACATCCCCTACCTGCCCATGATGCAACCGGTCGTGGCCGCCCTGCGCGACACCGGCAGCTTCGGCCTGATCATGGTGGCCCGCCTGGAATGGGAGAAGTTCGAGTCCCGCAGCCTGGAAGCCATCCGCGACGAATACCTGCGCGTCGGCGACCGGAATTACACTCGCCTGCACCTCGACCATGTCCCGGTCATTGACGAGGATGACCGGACCGTGGACTTCCTGGAGATTCTAGGGCGGGCCGTGCAGGCCGGCTATGATTCGATCATGGTGGATGGTTCGCGGCTGTCGCTGGCCGAGAACATCCGTTGCACGCGGCAGGCCGCCGACTTGGGCCGCGCCGCCGGCGTAGCCGTGGAAGGCGAACTCGGGGCCGTCATGGGGCACGAGGCCGGTCCCCTGCCGCCCTATGAGGAGCTCTTCGCGTCCGGTCGCGGGTTCACCGATCCGAACGAAGCCGTCAAGTTCGTGCAGGAATCCGGCGTGCAGTGGCTCTCCGTGGCTATCGGCAATATCCATGGCGCCATCTCCGCCGCCCAGAAGGACAAAGCCAAGACCGAGGCGCGCCTGAACATTGAGCACCTGGCCAAAATTCAGCGCGCCACCGGTGTCCCGCTCGTGCTGCACGGCGGCACCGGCATCCGCAAAGAGTATATCCAGCAGGCGATCCGCCACGGTATCGCCAAGATCAACGTGGCCACCGCCATCCGCCAGCCGTACGAACGCGCCCTCAAGCAGTCGGTCGCGGCGGCCCAGCAGGCGGTTTACGACGCCATGCTCGTCGTCATCCATCAGGATCTCGAGATCGCCGGCACGGCCAAGCAGTTGTTGGCGGCTGAAACAGCCAAGGGAAGATAATCGTTTCGCGCACCAGCACCGGTAGGGCGGGGCCGCCGGACCCGCCGCCACACATTCTCTCACCAATCGGACATTCACCAGACCACCAAGGACACACCATGAAAAAGACCACCTTCGCCCTCTACTTCGGCAACCGCGGTTTCTTCCCCGAAACCCTGATCGCGGGCGCCCGCCGTGAGATGCAGCAGCGCCTGAACCAGCTCGGCTACGGCACGCTCCTGCTCGACGCCCGCGCCACGCCGCACGGCGCCGTGGAATCACCCGCCGATGGCGCCATCTACGCTGCCTTCCTGGCCGCCCACCGCGGCCAGTATGATGGCGTGATCCTCTGCCTCCCCAACTTCGGCGACGAGACCGGCGCCATTAGCGCCCTGCGCGACGCCGGCGTCCCCATCCTCATCCAGGCCTACCCCGATGAGCACGATAAGATGGGGTTCCAGCACCGCCGCGACGCCTTCTGCGGCAAGTTCTCCGTCATGGACGTCTTCTGCCAGTACGGCTTGCCGTTTACCACCTTCCAGCCGCACACCGTCCATCCCGCCGCCGACATCTTCGCGCAACACGTCCACGACTTTGCCGCCGTCTGCCGCGTGGTCAATGGCATGCGGCGCACCATCATCGGCGCCATCGGCGCCCGCACCACGGCCTTCAAGACCGTGCGCTTTGACGAACTGACCCTGCAGCGACTCGGCATCACCACCGAGGCCTTGGACCTCTCCGACGTGATCCAGCGCACGGGCCGCGTCAAGACCACCGCCCCCGCCTACCGCGCCAAGGCCACCCGCCTCAAGGGGTACACCAACTGGCGCGGCGTGCCGGCCAAGGCCTTCGAGACGCTGGTCAAGCTGGGCGTGGTATTGGACGAACTCATGGCGGAATACAAGATGGACGCCATGGCGCTGCGCTGCTGGATCGAGCTCGAGCAGATCCTCAAGGTCTCCCCCTGCGTGCTGCTCAGCGAAATCAATGACCGCGGCATCCCGGCCGCCTGCGAGTTGGACGTCGGCAACGCCGTGGCCATGCGCGCGCTCACGCTGGCCTCCGGCCGCCCCTCCACCTGTCTGGATTGGAACAACAACTACGGCGACGACCCGGACAAGTGCATCCTCTTCCACTGCGGCCCGGTGCCGCAGTCGCTGATGACCGCCAAGGGGCAGGTCATCGAGCACCCGATGTTTGCCAAAGCGCTCGGCGCCGGCTGCGGCTTTGGTTGCAACGTCGGGCGCATCGCCGCCAACCCGATGACCTTCGCCAGCACCAAGACGCAGGATGGCAAGCTCAGCTTCTATCTGGGCGAAGGGGCTTTCACCGCCGACCCGATTGCCGACGACTTCTTTGGCTGCGCCGGCGTGGCGCAGATCAACAAACTGCAGGATAAGCTGCAGGTGATCGGCCAGGAAGGGTACCGCCACCATGTCGGCCTCACGGTCGGCCACGTCGCCACGGCCGTCAACGAAGCCTTCACCCGCTACCTCGGCTACACCAAGACCACCATATGAGCCTGCTCGGCATCGATCTCGGCACCAGCGGCTGCAAGGTGGCGGCCTTTGCGGCGCATGGCCAGTGCCTGGCCCAGGCCAGCCGGCCGTATGACATGCGACAGTCACAGGCCGGCTGGGCCGTGCTGGACAGTCACGAGGTGTGGGCCAGGGTGCGGGAGGCCATCCGCGAGGTGGCGTCCCGCACCAGCCATGATCCCATCACGGCGCTGGCCACCAGCTCGTTTGGCGAAGCCATGGTGCCGGTCTCCCGCGATCGCCGCATCCTGGGTAACAGCATTCTCTGCATGGATGCGCGCGGCGCCGAACATGTAGCGCGACTGGAACAGGAGCTGGGGCAGGAGGCGTTCTATCGCATCAACCCCAACATCCTCGGGCCGCAATACTCGCTGCCGAAGCTGCTTTGGCTGCGCGAACACGAACCGGCCCTCTTCCAGCAGGCCGACCACTTCCTGCTCTGGGGCGATCTGGTAGCCTTCCTGCTCGGCTGCGAACCGGTCACCGCCAACTCCCTCGCCAACCGCACGCTGCTCTTCGACCTGGCACGCAACGACTGGTCGGACGAACTGCTGGCCTGGAGCGGTATAGCCCGGCAGCGCCTGGGGCGCGTGGTGCCCGGTGGCACTGTAATCGGCGAGGTAGCCCCGGCCGTGGCGGCGGAGCTGAACCTGCCGCGCGGTGTGAAGGTGGTCGCCGGCGGCCATGACCAGTGCTGCAATGCGCTGGGGAGCGGCTGTATCGAGGCAGGCACGGCTGTTTGCGGCATCGGCACCTTCGAGTGCATCACGCCATGTTACGCGCAGATCCCGCCGGCGGCACAGATGCTGGCCGAGAACCTCAACGTCGAGCATCATCTGTTGCCGGGGCTCTACGTCTCCTTCCTCTTCAATCAGGCTGGCGCGCTGGTGAAATGGTTCCGCGACACCTTTGCCGCCGACGTCGCAGGCGACGAGGAAATCTATGCCCGGCTGAATGCGGAACTCCCGGTGGAGCCCACGCGCCTGCTCACGCTGCCGCACTTCACCCCGCCGCTCTGGCCCCGCAGCATCCCGGACTCCGCCGGCGTCATTCTAGGGTTGCGCACCAGCACCACCCGTGGCGAGATCCTGAAGTCCATCATGGAGTGTGAGACGCTCTATTTCGCCGATGCCATGCAATCGCTGCAGCGCATGGGCGTGCACACCAACAGCTTTATCGCCACCGGCGGCGGCGCGCGCTCTGATGCCTGGCTGCAGATCAAGGCCGACATCTTTGGCATCCCGTTCATCCGCCCCCGCATCTCGGAGGGGAGCCTGCTGGGGGCGGCCATGCTGGCCGGGATCAGTACTGGCGTTTTCGCCTCGGCCGGCGAAGCGGCCAGCCGGTTTGTGGCCGAAGACCGTACCTTCCTGCCGGATCCGGCGCGCCACGCCTTGTACAAAGAGAAGGCGGCGCTCTACCGACAGATCTTCCCTGCCACGCGCGAGCTTCTTAAGCAGATTGCTCCCACCCCATAGGCTGGCCACGCACGATATCGTGTGATGGCGCCTGCTCTGGGAACCCATCTCACCAGAGGGGGGCGACGGTCTGGCAAGATTAGATCCATCCTCATGCGGGAATGGCCAAGGGGTTGCAGCCGGCGAGGCGCGCTTCGGCCCCTTGTATGTCAGACAGGAGGCCTGGCACTGCAGCCTACCGGCTCATTGTGTAATACAGGCGGTCGCGGAAAAGCTAAAGAAGTTTTATGCCGGCTGCCGAGATTGTCGCCAATGCCGCCTTCAGAAGAGGGGAAATGCCGGTATAAGGTCAGAACAACTCGCTCACACCTTGCTTGCTACCAACCCACAGCCTCACCTTCTTAAGCAAACCCAGTATCAGTGTGTAAATCTATATAGTCGTTTGAACTTGGCGGATCTTCCCAAAAAAGTTTAAAAATCGCTCGGACGTCATTTTTCACGGGTGGCCCTCTCGGTTGCTATCACCGCGATTACCGTGATCCAGACTATGTGCAGGTGGCGATCTACAAGGATCGTGTGGAAATCCGCAACGCCGGTTGCCTGTACGGCGGTCTGACGCTAGAGTCCCTGCGCAGCGGACACGTTTCCAAACGTCGCAACCCCCTGATTTGCGAGATGTTCCGTCGCATCCACATGGTCGAGGCGTGGGGGCGTGGCATGCCGCTGATCCTGAGTAATGCGCCGGATGTCCTGTTCAAGGAGATCGCTGGTATCTTCATCGTCGCTTTCGCCCGACCGTCATTCCAGAGCGAACCCGAAGTGTCGGAGAAACCCCAAGAAAACCCCAAGAAAACCCCAAGAAAACCCCAAGAAAAGACAAGGTGGACGCCTTGGCAATGTCGGAGAAAATGTCGGAGAAAATTCTGACGATCCTGACCAACAAACCCAAGGCCTCAATTGCCGACATGGCCAGCGCCACCGGCGTAACCACGCGCACGATTGAACGGAAGCTGAAGGCCTTGGTCGCTGCCAACCGCCTCCGCCGCATCGGTCCCGACAAAGGCGGCCGCTGGGAGGTGCTCCCCCCCGCGCCAGACTCTGCGCAGAGAGGAGCGGGCCATGGCGGGTGATTTCGCCAAAAAAGAAACCTCGGCTCCTATCTGCCACAATGAGCTCAAGGTCATCGCCACCGCGGTGATCACACAGGTCCGCCAGAGCGTCAGCATCGACTGGACCCTGCGCGAAAGCGCCCGCGCCCGGATTCGCGTGATAGTGAAGCGCATCCTAAACAGCTACGGCTACCCCCCGGATCTACAGGAGGAGGCGGTCAAAACGGTGCTCCAGCAGGCCGAGCTGCTCTGTGCGGACTGGGCGGAGCTGCCGGCTACGTGAGGGTGTCCAGCGCCAGCGTCCGGTGTCCATAGACCCCGATTACCCTCGTCCCCCCGGTGGCGGCATCATGGTTGCCTTTGTCCGCCAGAATACGGGTACAGTCATGCCACCGGCCATCTGTTGGGAAACTGTTAGGAAACTTACTGCCTAACTATGCCGTTTTAGGCCTATTCTGGAGGGGTGGCGAACAACGGGTTTCAGATCTTTTGCTGTCGTAACTCGTTGATCATAAACATGGTGGGCGAGGCGGGACTTGAACCCGCACGGCTTGCGCCACAAGATCCTAAGTCTTGCGTGTCTGCCAATTTCACCACTCGCCCGCAACGCGCCTAAAGTCGTAGATCACTATGGACGTGCCAAGCCGCCCACCGCCCCCCAACCTGCTCTCATCAGCCTCGGTCGGCCAACGCACCGCCACCGCGCTACGGCACACCGGTTTACAAAGCGGCGTACCGGCCGATCAATTCATCAAACATGGGATCGTGCGCCACGTCCACGATGCCCATCTCGCGCACGGCGCTCTCCGGGGAATCGGAGGCATGTGCGGCATTCACCATGATGTTCGTGCCAAATTCACGCCGGATCGAACCCGGACGGGCCTTACGCGGGTCCGTGGAACCAAGAACATCGCGAATCTTACTGACCGCCGAGACCCCCTCATACACGATAGCCAGGCACTCCTCATTCCCCGGCGCGACCTTCTCCTTGGGGGAACAGGTGGAGGGACGCCGGCCGCTCATGAACTCCACAATGCTCTCGAATTCCCGCGCGGCGAAACTCGGCGCCAGCAGGGCGCAGACCGCATCCATCGCGGCCGGATCAACCGGGAACCCGAACTCCTGCGCCAGTGCCTGCGCGGCACGATCCTTACCAAACAGCGGAAACACCCGCTGCAAACTTTCCAGCACCGGCCCATAAAAGGCCTCCGCCTGTGCCACGGACATGGCAAACTTCTTCACGCACACAATCCGCAGCCCGGAACTGGAGAGCAGATCCACAATGTTACCAGCGCGCAGCGATGGCTGGCGGAAATTATCCGGCTTGAGCAGCACCAACGTCCGCTGCACGCCCTCCCCTGCCAGCACATCCGAGGCACTGCGCACAATCCCGGCGTCGGCAGTCGCATAGTTGAGCCAGATGCGCAGACAGGTCTGGACCTCGGCCGGTGTCGTGCCCACAATCACGGCCGGTTCGAAATAGATGACTTTGCCCGTCACCTCATCGCGCACAAAATCACCGTAGGTATCGCGCACCGTCAACCCGGTACACCAACGCTGTCGCAAACTACCCGTGACCTCACAAATCTTGCGGATGGCGTCTTCCCCCTCGAACAGCAGGCAGATGCAGCGATGCGGACGCCCACTCGCCGGATCCGGCGCATAGGCCGACTGCACATAGTTCGCCAGCAGTTCCCCGACTTCCGGGTCCTTGGGATCAATCACGCGCAGATACGCAGAAAACTCATCCGCCAACGCTCGGGACGGGCCAAACAGACGTGCGCCGACCAACTTCAAATCGGTCCGCGCTAAATAGCGCGCCATGATGCCACCCGTCCGTGATTTCCGAATCGGGTACGGATTGATTAAGACAAACGCCAATTCCTTCGCCATGCAAATCCTCAGGAAGCTAACCACCGCCGCACCACGCGAAAGCAGGTAGATGACTATAAAGAAAGCGACGGGCAGAGTCAAACCAAGGAGGGGTGGCGGCGCACAAGATTATGACACGGGATCGCCGGCAGGCGGTGGCAACCAGCAGCGGACCTGACGATGATCACCGATGTCCTGATACGGCGGCGGCTGTGCGCAGGCCGCCCGTCGCTGCTCGCAGCGCGGTTCGAAGGCGCACCCGGACGGCCAGCGATCGGGCGACGGCACGGTACCCGGGATCCCGGCCAGCACGCTCCCCCAAGGTGCGTCCAGACGTGGCACGGCGGCCAGCAACCCCGCCGTGTACGGATGGCGCGGGGAGCGCAACACGCGCGCCACCGGCCCCATCTCGACCACCTGCCCTGCATACATTACGGCCACCCGCTCCGACTGCCCCGCCACCAACCCGAGATTGTGGGTAACCAGCAGCACGGCCATGCCATTTTCCCGCGCCAGCGTCGCAATCAATGCCAGCACCTGCTGCTGGGTCGTCACATCCAGTGCCGTGGTGGGCTCATCGGCAATCAGCAGGCGGGGACGACAAGCCAAGGCCATCGCCACCATCGTGCGCTGCTGCATGCCCCCGCTCAAGGCACTCGGATAGGCGCGCACGGCGCGTTCCGGATCCGGCAGGCCGACCCGTTCCAGCAACCTGACCGCCTCAGCCAGGCGTGCGGGCGGCGTACCGGTCAGACACTCGCCAATCTGATCCCCGATGCGCATGACGGGATTCAGCGCCCCCGCCGGGTCCTGAAAAATGTAGGCGATGCCATCGCGCCCGCGCATCGCGCGCAAGCCCTCGGCATCCTGCGACAGCAAATCACGTCCACCAAACCAGGCACGCCCGGTACGCTCCGCGCGATCCGTGGGCGACAACGCCGTCAGCGCCAGGCACGTCATGCTCTTGCCACAACCGCTCTCCCCCACCAGCGCCAACTGCTCGCCCGGCGCCAGGGAGAACGACACCCCACGCACCGGTGTGGTCAGCACCCCGTTACGTCGGAAGCGGACGTACAAATTCTCAACCTGTAGCAAAGGATCCATGCCAGCTCCGCACGTTCATGGTCGTGAAACCGTCGTCGGCGCTGGTCAGCCTCAGCGCGCCGTCTGTGCCAACAACATCTGCAAGGCGGCCTCGGCCGCTTGCGCCCGCACCGCTGCGCGCGTGCCACCAAAGACAAACCGCTCCACGCACACCCCGACCGGGCTGGTCACGGCGATAAAAACCAGCCCCACGGGTTTCGTGTCCGTGCCTCCGCCGGGCCCCGCAATCCCCGTGATCGCTGCTGCCAGATTGGCGTGTAATAGTCGCTGCACCCCGTGCGCCATGGCCAGGGCTGTCTCCGGACTGACGGCCCCCTGAGCTTCCAGCACCGCAGCCGGGACGGTCAGCAAATCGCGCTTCACGTCGTTATGGTAAGCGACCACACCGCCGGCAAAGACCGCGGAGGCGCCCGCCACAGCGGTGAGGCGCGCCGCCACCAAGCCACCGGTGCAGGATTCCGCCAGCGCCAGCCACCCACCGCGTTGCGTGAGCCGCGCCACCAGTTGCGCTTCGCGTGTCACGTCATCCCCCTGCCCAGGCAAGTGCGTGCGTCACTCACGCAGGCGGTGTCTGCTGTTTTTCCAGCGCCGCCAAACGGGCTTCGAGTTCCGCGACACGGTGCTTCAGCTTATCGACGGCGCGCGGTGTCGCCAGCCCCACCACAAACTCCTTTTTCGACATGGCGGGTGAGCCCATGACAAACTCCCCGGGCGGCACATTCTTGCTGATGCCAGCCTGGGGGCCAACCTGCGCGCGGTCCCCCACGTGCAAATGCCCGGCAATGCCCGCCTGTGCCCAGACCATCACGCCGGAGCCAATTTGTGAACTGCCGGCGATCCCGGCTTGCGCCACAATCCCGGAGCAATCACCGATCTGCACGTTGTGAGCGATCTGCACCAGGTTATCAATTTTCACCTGATTGCCGATACGAGTGCGGCCGAAACGGGCCCGATCAATCGTCGTGTTCGCGCCAATCTCCACATCATGGCCGATTTCAACCATGCCGATCTGCGGGATCTTGGTCACCACCGGCCGGCCGTCGCGAAACTCCACGTTATACCCATACCCATCGCTACCCACGACCACGCCGCAATGCGCAATAAACCGATCGCCGATGCGACAGTCCTCGCGGATGCAAACCTGCGGATACAGATGCGCATCCGCACCCAGCACCACCCCTCGTCCGACATAGCACTGGGCCTCAATCACGGCACGGTCCCCGATCGTGGCGCCGTCTTCGATCACGGTGTACGCGCCTACATACACGTCCCGCCCTACGTGCGCGGTCGATGCGACCAGCGCCGTCGGGTGCACCCCGGGGGTCCGCACCACCGGCAGCGGGCACAACAAGCCCCCCAGCACCGTGCAGGCCTTATCCGGGTTGTCCACACGGATCAAAGTCGCGCACTTGTGTACCCCCGTCCAGCCACGCGCCACCACCACGGCCGTAGCGCCGGTGGTCGCCATCAGGTGCTCATAGCGGGGGTTCGCCAGGAAGGAAATATCCCCCGCCCGCGCCTCGACCAATGCGGAGAGCGCGCGAATCTCGGCTGTGCCATCGCCTTCCACCATGCCGCCCACGCGGTCGGCCAACGTCGCGACCGTCCAGTTCATTTCGTGGTCGCCGGGGTCCCGGCGTCCTTCCCCTTGGCCGGTGCCGGCTTCGCGGAATTCTCCGTCGCCCTGGGTGCCGGCAGCACAGCAAACTGCTTTAGGATGGCCTCTGTGATATCGATGGTCTTATCGTTATACATCACCTGCCCGGCCGCCAGCACCAGCGGAATTTTCTTCTCCTCGGCATATTTGCCGATCAGTTCGCGCAACTCCGCGATCGTTTTTTTCTGCATGCGCGCCTGCATATCCGCCAGTTGATCCTGCCGCGACTGCATCTTCTCCTGCGCCGCGTTCTTTGCCATCATCAGGGTTTCACCTCCCCGGGCGACGCGCTCCTCCGCGCTCTTGCGCGCTTTTTCGCTCAAGGCCGGATCCTGAGCCTCTTTGCGAATTTTCTCAAACTCATCGCGCACCGTTTCCAGTTTCTGGCGCAGTTCATCATTCTCCGCACGGAAGTCTTTCACCGTCTGCTCCAGCAGTTTCTTGTCCGACGCGGTGTTCGGATGCAACCGGAACAGCTCTTCCATGTCCACCACCGCCACGCTCTGTGCGTGGGCGGCCATGACCGCGCACACGCCCACACTTGCCACCAGCATACCGATCTGTCTCATCTTTAACTCCTTGTACGTTCGTTTAGAACACCTGCTTCGTTATTATTCAAACCCGATCCAGAAGACAAAGTTTTCCGTGCGGGTCAGCTCGCTATCCGTTTGTATCGGCACCGCATAATCCAACCGGATGGGGAATCCCGGAATATCGATGCGCAGCCCGGTGCCATAGGTCACGCAGTAATCGCTGGCGAGATTGCCAATGTCATATTCATCCCGGTGAAGACTGCCGGCGTCGCTGAAGAAGGCGATCCGTACCGCCTCGAACAGCGGAATATTGTACTCGGCCGAGACCATACCCAGCGTGGCACCGCCGACGGGATGCTGCTCGCTGGGATTATTCACATTATCCACAACTTTGGGGCCCGCGTCCCGATAGCGGATACCCCGGATGGTGCGTCCGCCGCCTAAAAAGAGGCGGTCATAGATGGGCACGGGCTCGCCGCTGTACGAACTGACCGTCTCCACGCGGCCGCGTACATTCAGCACATGATGCCACCACGGATTAAACCAGTGCTTATAATTGCCCCCCACGCGCACGACGTCGTTATCCCCCCCGAAGGTGGCACCGGAGAGCTCGCCAAAGAGGTCGGCCATGGTGCCGCGCGTGGGGACAAAGACCTGGTCGCGCGTGTCATACTCCCACGAAGCCTGCACCGCACTGTTGAGCGCTGAATCAGGTTCGTCCGAAAACGCGTAGCGGTCATGTGGCGCATCAGCATACCGATACTCATTGGTGGCGAGGCTATCCAATGTGATCTGTTCCAGGGTGTATTTCAGCCCAAACGCACCAAAGGGTATGCCTGCCAGTTTGATGGGGTACTTGATGCCGACATCGCCACCCAAGTTCTGCTGGGTATATTCATCGTACTCCCGTGTGCGGTAGAACAGGTCCACGGTCAGCGCGACGGGCTTGTCGCGGAACCACGGCTCGGTCCACCCGAGTTCATAGGACTGATGATTCGACCCGATCTCCATGGAACCGCGGGCCTTCTGTCCGCCGCCGGTGAAGGTATCCCAGTTCATAATATCGAAGTTGCCCTGCTGCATTTGGACATACCCCACCAGACTGTCCACACTGGAGTAGCCGCCCCCGATCATGAAACTGCCGGTACGCGTCTCCTTCACATCAAAGATCAGATCCCGGAAGCCGGGCTCCTCGCCGGGCTGATTGAGCGGAATGGAGTGGCGAACCTGCTCCTTGTCAAAGATGTTCAAGTTTTTGATGCGCTTCTCATTCTGGTCAATCTTGACCCCGTCCATGACATCGCCGGGGTTGAGCTGGATTTCACGGCGAATCACCTTATCCTTGGTGCGTTCATTGTGACGAATGATGATTTTGCGAACCTTGACCAGGATCCCTTCCTGCACATCGAGCACGATCGTAGCCTTACTAGGCTCCGCGACGTCATGCGCCTTGATGCTGACGTGTACGGCGGTGTCAATATAACCGCGCGCGGTGTAATATTCGCGCACGGCCTTGGCGGCGGCATCAATCTCCTGCCGGGACGCCACGGCCCCGACCGGCAGCGTGCGAATAGCGGCGCGCACGTCACTTTCCGGGAAGAGTTTAATCCCGGTTAGCACCACCCCGGCCACGGTATAACGCACCCCCTCCTCCACGACAAAGAGCACCTTGGCGCGTTTGGGGTTCTCCGGCAACGGCACAAAGCGGGCATCGTTGATCTTTACATCCAGATAGCCGGCGTTACGATAGGACTCCGCCGCCTGTTGCTGGGCTTTAACGAGTTGCTCCTGGCTATAGGGTGCCGTGGTGAACCACCCCCGCGGATTCCACCAGGCATAATCGCCGAACGTGGCTCGCAGATCCTTCTCCGCCAGGTTTTTGTTCCCCTCGAAGACATAGGCATCGGGCTTAAGGCGCGGCCCCTCGACCACCTTCACCTGCACCCGTACGAGGCCTTTGCGCTGCCCGGGTTCATTCACGGGGGTCATGGTGGCGGCCACCTCGGTCTGCGGGAAATAGCGCTTCAAATATTCGCTACGGACTTTGTTACACTGCGTTTTCAGGATGGCGGGATCCACGGGCGAACCCTCTGGCAAGGCCAGCCAGTCCTCCACCTTGCCGCGGCTGAAATAATCCAAGCCTGTGATGGCCAATTCCCCAAAGAGGGTTGGGCGACGCTCCACGGTATAGATGACACGCACGCCGTCGGGCATCGTCTCGATGGCCGTATTGGCGGCAGCAAACCGCTTGGTCGCCAGCAAGGCTGTGACATCCTTATTCAGATTGGCCTGCGTAACCGTATCGCCGACCTTGGCGCGAATAATCGCGCGCACATCGCCGTCGTCCACGCCAAAGGCATCCAAAGACGTAACCTGGATTTCGCGAATACTCTCCCCGGCCCCTTGCGCCAAGCCGGCCAGCAGCGTCACCAGCAACAAACCGCGCCATACACCTGCAAACATTGGACTCTCCTGCTTACATCACCGCATCCACTCCGACATCGGCGCCATCGACCGGCACGTAATCGGCGTTCCCCACCCCGTCATCCGCCCGATCACCAAACCGGGTCAGCGAATCATTGAAGTTCAAGCGCACTTCCCCCGTAGGTCCATTGCGATGTTTGGCCACATCCACAATCGCCAGGGTTTTATCATCGTACTCCGGATCCCCTTGATTGCGGCACGGGCGGCGCAACAGCAGCACCACGTCGGCGTCTTGTTCGATGGCGCCGGAATCGCGCAAATCCGAGAGTTTAGGTTTGGCGCTCTTGTCACCGCGCTGTTCGGGTGCCCGGCTCAACTGACTCAGGACGACCACCGGAACTTTCAATTCCTTGGCCATGGCCTTGAGATTGGCGGACACCGCGGAGGTCTCGAGCTGCCGGCCCTGGCGCGCCACCTCGCGGCAGTTCGCCAGCTGCAGATAGTCCACGATGATCAGTTCAATCTGATGTTTCTTCTTCAGGCGCCGAGCGCGGGCGCGCATCTCCATGACATCGAGGCCACCGGTATCGTCGACATAAATCGGTGCCTTGCAGAGCTCGGACGCGGCGCGCGTCAACTGCTGCGTAATTTTTTGTGAATTGCCGATGCCACTATCGATTTGGAAGGCGGGCACCCCAGCCATGCCGCATAGCATACGCAACGCCAGCGCATCGGAAGACATTTCCAAGCTGAAAATCGCCACCGGATGCGGCCGGGCGTAATCGCCCTTGAAGCGCTGTCCGACCATATCCCGCCCAATGGCCACGCATTCGGCAAAATTCATAGCCAGCGAGGTTTTACCCATGGAGGGACGGGCCGCCAACACGATGAGCTCGCCGGCGCGTAGGCCACGCAACTTTTTATCCAGATTCCGCAGTCCCGTGGGTACCCCCGCCACGCCACCGGGCCCCAGCTGGAATAGTCGCTCCACATGCTGCATCGTGCTGTTGATGACCAGCGGCCATGATGTCAGCTGTCCATGCTGACGCTCTGTGATATCCAGAAAGGCCTGTTCGGTCTGGCCGAGGATGAGGTCCGCCGACTGGTTACTCTCGAAACAGGTGCGCTCGGTCTCCCGGGCGCAGGCAATGACCGCGCGCAGCAGATATTTTTGACGGACAATATCAATGTAGTATTCAGCATGGGCGGCGGTCGGGGTCGCATCTATCAGCGACTCCAGAAACGCTGTCCCGCCGATGGAATCCAACCTTGCCGCGCTGCGCAGGCGCTCGACCGTGGTCAGCAGATCAATCGCCACGCCTGCGCGTTGCATGGCGATCAACTCATCGAACAAACGCCGATGGGGCTCAAAATAGAAGGAATCCGCGACCAACCCTTCGGCCACACACAGGTCCATGACCCGGCCGGAATCAAGCAGGATGGATCCCAGCACGCCTTTCTCGGCCTCGGCGCTGTGCGGTGGAATGCGCCCGGAGGGCGCCCCCACGCCATCGGCCGTGGCTGGCTGCGGCATAGGAGCTATTCCTTAACGATCATTACCTTGATCGAAATGGCCACGTCCGGATGCAACCGCACCGGCACATCAAACGCGCCGATTTGCTTCAGGTGCTCGGCCAGTTCGACCTGCGAGCGGTCCAGAGCCACGCCCTGTGCCGTCAACGCCGCCACGATCTCCACGGTCGACACCGAGCCATACAACCGTTCGCCATCCACGGTCTTGGCGCGAATGGTAACCGTCATGCCATCCATCTTGGCAGCCTTGGCCTGCGCCTCCGCCAACTGGATTTTGGCAAGCGCCGTGCGCTCTTTGCGCAGTTTATCCAACCGGCGCAGGGACGCCGGCGTTACCGCCGCCGCCATTTCCTGCGGCAGCAAATAATTGCGCGCATAGCCATCCGCCACTTTCACGACTTCGCCGGCCTTGCCCAACTCGGGCACGTCAGCCATCAAAAGCACTTCCTTCGCCATGATATCCGTCCTTTTCTCGCAGGCACGGGGCCGGTCCTCCGCGGAGGGAGCGTCCACCGACCCGCAGCCTGCTACGCCAGCAATCCCATATTGCGCGCACGGCGCACGCCCCGCTTGACATCCCGCTGCTGCGCGGACGTTACGCCCGTCAGTCGCGACGGAATGATCTTGCCGTATTCAGTTACAAACCGACGCAGAAAATCCACATCGTTACGATCGACCACTGCATTCGGATCGAGGTAGCGCGTACGCCGGCGCGGTCCTGCGTTATCCGATTTTTCCTTGTCACGATCCCTGTCCCGCTCTCGCCTCATCATTGCCATGTTGTTTTCCCGTTATCGCTTGTACACCTACATCACCTGTTAAAACGGCAGATCATCCGTATCAGCCGGTTCGGCCGGCGCGGGCTCCAACCCCGCCGCCAGGGCCGGTGGTGGCGGCAAGCCGCCCGCCGTCACCGCCGCCCGTGGCGCTGCCGCCGACGGCGCGCCCTCCTGAGCCTCGCCACGCTTGGGCGTACCCAGAAACTTCACCGTGTCGGCGCGCACCCGCAGCTTGTTGCGCGCCTCGCCTTGCGGTGTTTTCCATTCATCATACGTCAGGCGACCTTCCACCAATACGGGACGTCCCTTGGCCAGGTACTGCTGACAGAGCTCTGCCAGCTTGTTCCATACGACCACGTCCACGTAACAGGTGATCTCCTTGGGCTGATTGGTCTGCCGATCCCGATAGGTCTCGGAGATGGCCAGACGCAACTCCGCCACCTGCGCGCCCGACGGCGTTTGACGCATTTCGGGATCGCGGGTGAGGTTGCCCATCAGCACCACGCGGTTAAAGGATGCCATAGCTGGATACCTTCCCGCCCGTTAGGTACTCGATGTACCACGGGCCAGTCCGAGACTGCCACGGCTCACGCCTCGGCGGACACCACCTCGGCACGCGCCGCCACCGCTGCTTCGCGGAGCTTCCGCTTGGCGGCCTGCTCGGCAATGACCGCTTCCCGGCGCTCATCGACCATCAGGATCTGCACACGGAAGAGGTCCTCCATCAAATGGTAACGCTCGCGCAACGTAGCCAGGTTCGCGGCATCCAGTTCAAAGCGGATCCGCACATAGGTGCCATGATCCCGCTTCTGCATGGTGCGCGCGAAAGACCGCTTCCCCAACACTTCCGTGTTGAGAATCGCACCGGACAAGCGCGTGATCTCATTACGCATCTTCTCCACAGTCTTATCAAGCATTTCATCCTTTGCCGCGCCGACAAAGATATACAAACCGTCATACTTTCTCGCCATGAGTCCACCAACCTTAATTCCCGGTTACGGGTTCGGCAGAGTCAACCTGCCAGCCGTTGAACCGGTTCATTGCTTCAGCTAAACCATTCTCCACCAAACATTGCACGGCATCTGCGGCAGCTGCGACCATCTGCCGCACCACCACTTGCTGTGCCGGGGCAAACCGGCCCAGCACATGCTCCACCAACCCGCCCTCGGCCGTCCGCGTGCGTCCGACGCCCAGCCGCACGCGCGCAAACGACTCCGTACCCAGCGACTCGATCACCGAGGCCAATCCGCGATGGCCGCCGCTCCCACCACCGGGACGAATGCGCAATCTTCCCAGCGGCAAATCCGCATCGTCTAGCACTACGACCAAATCGGCCGCTGCGCCGCCGTGATAGCGCAACAGCGGCACCACGCATATACCGCTGCGATTCATGAAGGTCTGTGGCTGAACCAACATCCACGTTTCGCCCGCGCCAAGCGCCCGGGCGACCCGTGCCTGAAACCCCGTACTGCGACGCCAATCTGTTGCCAACCTTTTGGCTAACAGTGCCACCACGTCGAAACCGACATTGTGGGGCGTCTCCTCGTACTCGGCTCCTGGATTGCCTAGTCCCGCAATAACCTTCAAGTACCGCCTCGAGATCGATCCTACTTCTTCTTGTCGCCACCGGCGGCCTTCTTGTCGCCACCCGGCGCCGCCTTCTTGTCACCGCCCGCCTTCTTGTCACCGGCCGCTGCTTCGCCGGCCTCCCCTTCTTCCTTCTTGCCCTTGATAATGACTTCGGGACCAGCCACTGCCGCGGCGCCCGTGGCCGGTGTCGCGCCAGCGGCGACCTCTTCCTCGGCCATGGCGACAATCGTGGCCACAGACACATCCCCATGGGAAAGCAAGGTGTACTGGTCGCCCAAATTCAACTCGCTTACCGCCAGCGACTGGCCAAGCTTCAGTGCGCTGACATCCACCGCAAAGAACTCGACCATATCTGCCGGCAGGCATTCCACGTCGACCTGACGCAGCGTCTGCTCCAGAATACCACCCTCGTTCTTGACGCCGTCCGGTTCGCCGACCAGACGCAGGCCAATGGACACGCGCAGCTTGCGCGTCAGCGAAATTTCGCCGAAGTCCGCATGAATCGTATGCCCGCTCAACACATCGGACTGCACCTCGCGCAGCAAGGCCGGCACATTCTGGCCGTCGAGTTCCAGTGTGATCAGCAACTGCTTGCTACTGTGATGACGCAGCATGTTTTCAAAATCATGCGCATTCACCTGCATCATCGTGGAACCGCCGGCAATCCGATTGATCACCGCGGGCACAACCCCTTGGCGCCGCAGACGGCGTACCGCTCCCGAACCCTGCTCCCGGCGTAGCTCGGCCTTGATCTTGATCTCTTTCGCCATGATGTCTTCCTCTTTCCACTGCGCTCCGCCGCATTATGCGAGCCGGAAGAGCGAACTAACCGACTTGTCATTGTGAATACGCAGAATCGCCTCGCCCAGCAGTTCCGCCACCGAAAGCACCGTAACCGGAAACCCCTGCGCATCGATCGGCGGCACCGTATCGGTTACCACCAATTCCGTAATGGGCGACGCCTTCAGGCGCTGCAGCCCCTGATCCGTCAACAGTCCGTGCGACACGACTCCGCGCACGCTCGCCGCGCCATGCTGCATAAGAATCCGCGCCGCCGCGCACAACGTGCCGCAGGTGGTCGTCAAATCGTCCACCATCAGCACGTCGCACCCGGACACACTGCCGACGATGTTGTACGCATCCACCTCCGTCGGCCCCAAACGTTCCTTGGCCACAATCGCAAGACCCGTGCCCAGCATCTGTGAATAGGCATACGCCGCCTTCACACCGCCTGTGTCCGGCGAAACCACCAGTGGTTTCTTGAGTTGCAGATCCCGCACATACTTGACCATCACCGGTGCCGCATATAAGTGATCCACAGGGATGTCGAAGAAACCCTGGATCTGTTGCGCATGCAAATCCATGGTCAGCACCCGGTTGGCACCAGCCGCCACCAGCAGATTGGCCACCAACTTCGCCGTGATCGGCACGCGCGGCTGATCCTTGCGGTCCTGGCGCGCATACCCGAAATAGGGGAGCACGGCGGTAATGCGGGCCGCTGAAGCGCGCCGCATGGCATCCACCATGATCAACAACTCCATCAACATCTCGTTCGGTTGCCGACAAGTGGACTGCACGAGAAACACATCGCCGCCACGGATGTTGTCACGAATCTTGACGAAGGTCTCGCCATCCGGAAACCGCTGGATATCCAGTTCGCCCAAGGCAATACCCAGATACGCGGCGATCTTACCGGCCAACACGGGGTTGGAGGAACCGGCGAACACCTGCATCTTCATGTTTTCATAAACCGCCACAAAACCGCTCCTGTGTACCATGCTGTCCGTCAAGTGGTTGCCCGACATGGATTCGAACCATGGCTCTGGGCTCCAAAGGCCCGTGTGCTACCATTACACCATCGGGCAGCGTCCTTATCAGCATACTCCAGACGCCGGCGCCCAATTTCCGGCGCACATCTTCTCCGTGGGCCTCATCTCGCACCAACGCAAACACAGAAGCCCCACTACCGGACATCAACACGCCCAGGCCGCCAGCGTCTCGCAGACGTTCGGCCAACCGGGCTGTTTCCAAGTATGTCGCAAACACACCCGGTTCCAATCCGTTAAACAGGGCCGCCGCGGCGCCGAGAACATTGCCATTGCGGACCGAAGAAACGATATTATTAAAACTATTCGGGCTTTCCGTCAAGCCTCCAATGCAAGAACATAGCTGATAAGCATGTTTGGTCGGGACACAAATGCCCGGATTGGCTAGCACGAGCCAGAAACCGGGCACCGGGCGGGGCACCCCTGCCAGGATCGTCTGCACCCGCTCGCCACGCCCTTCCATGCACACAGCCCCGCCATGCAGCATCGCCGGGAGGTCACTCCCCAGCTCCGCGCCCAAAGCCTGCAGCGTGGCGGCAGACAACCCCAACGCACATAACCGGTTGAGCCCCCATAACACGGCCGCACCATCGGCACTGCCCCCGCCCAAGCCGCCGCCAATCGGAATTTTTTTATGGATGTGGATCTGAATGCCAGCTGGGGCCCCATGCCGCGCTTGCAGCAACCGCGCCGCACGGTAGGCTAGATTCTCTTCGCTGGGCCCTAGGCGCGACAAATCAAAGCCCGGCTCCGCTTCCACGAGCACCGTGAGGTCCGTGCCAGCCACCGCCAACGAAATCTCGTCCGCCAAAGAAACCGGCACCATCACGCTACGCAAATCGTGAAAGCCATCCGCACGCTTGCGCAAAACCTCCAGCGAGAGATTTATCTTGGCATGCGTCGCGATCCGAAGTGCCCGTTCAGCCGAAAACATGCGCGGCGATATAACATAATACTGCTACCGCGGTCAAGCAAGCATGTTAGCAACCGCGCAGGCAGCAGTTTGGAAGATGGGCCGAGACGCATGCGGGGAGCCCCCCCTTCGCCTATTTTCGCGCGCCACGTCAGCTTTGCCCGTTATCCCTAGGCAGGGCCTGTGTTGCGCCAGCCTGCGTGAGGAAGGTCAACCATCCGGATCGGATGGTTGCCAGATGCGGGAACCGTGCCAGAACTGGTGGAGGTAGAGGGAGTTGAACCCTCGACCTCTTGAATGCCATTCAAGCGCTCTACCAACTGAGCTATACCCCCACGATCAGAGGCACGAGCCCGCAAAAGAGGCCCACCTTATACCACGCCTTCCCACCGCCGTCAACCGGAAGAGTGCAACCATTAAAATTTCTGCATCTGTCTTATAGCGCCTTGCTGACAGTCCGGACCAATCCGGCTACACTGCAGGTCTGCGTGGTTTCGCTACCACGACCCTGCATTGGCATTCATGACACGAGGCCCCATGCTGACACTGATCATCGAACGTTCCACCCGCCACGCCGGCTGGTCGCTCTTCCGCGACACCACCTGCCTGTCCGCGACCGTGACCGATACCGAACCGGCGCGCGCGCCAGCGTGGCTCGCAGAGCTAGGCACCGCACTCGACGAAACAGGCGTATCCCTTGCCACGATCGACCGGTTCGTGGTCGGCCTGGGCCCCGGCTCCTTCTCTGGCATCCGCGCCGCCGTGGCGGCCCTGCAAGGCATGGCACTGCCTGGAGGCACGCCGCTCTTGGGGATCAGCAGCGCCGCCGCCCTGGCTTTCACCCTCCTCACCGAGCGCGCTGCCAGCGGTCACCACACCCCCGTGAGCGTGGTCGGCGACGCCCGCCGGGAACGCCTCTGGTGCGGCACCTACACGCTGCGCCACGGCCAACTCCGTTCCTGCACCGTGGCGGGTGTCCGCCCCCTCACCCATGACGCCGACGACTTCCAGCTCACCACCGTGGCGGAACTACCCAACCTCCTGCCCCCCGAGACCATGGTGGTCTCGCCGGACTGGCCACGCATCGGCACCCGCCTCGCCACCGTGCTCCCCGCCCAGCAACTCCAACCGGCTGAGCGCCTGCCGACCGCGATGGATGTGGGCCAACTCTACCTGGCAGAGCCAGACGCCGCACGCAAGGAACCGGCACCGATCTATCTGCACCCTGCCGTGGCGGAGGCGCGGGCATGAGGGGCACGGCACATGTGCGTCACCTCTTACCGCTCTTCGCGTTGCTGCTGGCCGCCCCCACCCTCTTCGCCCAAACCACTTTCCGCCGCCACCTTGACCGTGTCAACAGCCTGGACCCGGCCAATGCCGACTCGGTCCCCGCCTCACGGGCTGCGGCGCTGGTCTACGAAACTCTGTTGGAGTATGACTACACCGCGCGCCCCTACCGACTGATACCGGGTGTGGCCAGCGCACTGCCGGAAGTCACCTCCAACCGGTACGTCTTCCACCTCGATCCGGCCGCGCGCTTTACGCCCGACCCCTGTTTTGGCATGAACACGAACGGCGCCCCCCGCGACCGCCCGGTCCGGGCGCAGGATTTTGTCTATGCCCTCCAACGCCTGGCGGACCGCAAGCTGGCCTCCTCCGGCGCCTGGCTGGTGCTTGACAACATTCGCGGCATGCGTGCCTTTGCCGAACAGTCCGCAGGGAGCGAGCCCACCGACTATCGCTGTCCGCCCGAGGGGTTACGCGCGCTGGATGACCAGACCCTCTGCATCGAGCTTACCCGACCCTTCCCGCAATTCGCCTGGCTCCTGGCCATGAGCTACTCGGCCGCCGTGCCGCAGGAAGCGGTGGAATATTATGGCCGCGGCTTCAGCGAACACCCGGTCGGCTCCGGCCCCTATGGCCTCACCTCTTGGCGGCGCAACTACGAGATGGTCTTTACGCGCAACCCCGCTTGGCGCGGCTGGCAGAGGGGCCCGGCGGCGATCGCCGCCGGCCGCGAGCGACCCTTCGACCGGATTGTCTACCGCATTATGGACGACCCGGCCACGCGCTGGCTCGCCTTCCTGGCCGGCGAATTGGATTTACTGGGAGAAATCGCCCGTGACAACTGGGATGCCGTGGTGGACGACCAGACCAACCTGCGTCCAGAACTGGCCCGCAAGGGGGTGCACCTGACCGGCATGCCCACCATGGAAGTGGCGTATATCGGCTTCAACCTGAAAGACCCGGTCCTGGGCCCCAACAAAAAATTACGACAGGCCTTGAACTGCGCCTTCGACAGCCCGTCATGGGAAAAATTTCTCAATCGCCGGGTGGTGCGTGCCGACGGTGCCGTACCCCCCGGTGCCGACGGCTATGCGCGCGAACCGTTCGCTTATGCCTTCGACCTCGCCCGCGCGCAGCAATTACTGACCGCTGCCGGCTATCCCGGCGGCCGCGACCCCAAGACCGGCCGGCGTCTGGTGCTCACACTCGACCTCGGCCAGACCACCCAGGAGGCTCGCGAAGCCGCCGAACTGCTGGCCGCCTTCTTCGCCCGCGTCGGTATCGAGCTCAAACCGCAATTCCAAACCTTCCCCGCCTTCCTACGCAAGATCGCCAGCCACGAGACGCAAATGTTCCGACTGGGGTGGGTGGGCGACTATCCGGACGCAGAGAACTTCCTCCAACTCTTCTACGGCCGCAACCACTCCCCTGGCCCCAACCATTGCCAATACAGCAACCCCGCCTTCGATCGACTCTACGAAGAAGCCTGCGCCACCACCGACGAGACCAGGCGCTACGACCTCTACCGCCAGATGCAAACCATGATCCGCGAGGACTGCCCCTGGCTCTTCCTGCACTTCCCCCGCGCCTATAGCCTCCACCCGGACCGCCTGCGCAACTTCCTCCCCCACGACTTCCCCTACGGCATGGAGAAATACCTGCGCATCACGCCGGGGCGCTAATCATTTACAATTGCGCCACCGCACCCGCACGGCGTCCAGCCCGGCCAAATCTCCACGCAAAACAAGCTCGCGCGAACTGCCAGGGAGCAGGTCGAAGCAGCGCTCCTCCGTATCCAGCCCCGCCGGCGGATCCACCCGCACAAAGTGGGCGAAGACATCGGTGGATAGGCGCATAACCGCCCGGCCGGCCACCGCATCGCGCTCCGTCACGGCCACCGTCACCTGCGCGGGTGCCATCTTGGTTGACTTAAAGTTCATGAAGAAAAAGACGTTCTCCGCGATCACCGCGCCATCCGGGCCGCTCAAGCGCGCATGATAGAAATCGCCACTGCGCATGAGGTTCATCCGATCCATCACACAGCGGACGGAAGCATTGCGCCGGATCTTCACCGCCTGAGTCTTCCGGGACCGCACCTGCCCTTCGAACGACAGTAGGGAACACTCCAGCGTCCCTTGCACGCTCTCGCGTTTGTCATTGACGATCCAGGTCGAGACGCCGCACTCCTCTTCCTTGATGGACACCAGCACGGGTGCACAGGCGCGGCGCACGTAATCGTACGATGCCTTCTTGCGTAAGTAGTAATCCACCACCGACCAGCCGATTTCGCCCCAGGCATCCGGGAACATCCAGAACATACTGCCGCCGCAATCGAACTTGCGCCGGCGGGCTTGCTCCGTGGCGGTCTTCAGCGCCTCGCCCTGCAAGAGCTGGGAGGCCTCAATGAGCTGCTCCAGCGTCATGGACGCGGAATCGCCGGCCAGCAGGTCGATCGCGGCAAAGACCTTGATCTGTCCCTTCTGCCCCTTCTCCATGAAACCATGCCGGTTGGTGTGGAAGCGGAACCCTTCGGAATCCACGCCCCGCTGCGACTCCGGCAGACAGTCGTGGAGGGTCTCCAGCGCCGGCATACCGAAATAACCGAACTCCGAATTGAACGTGCAGTGCATGCGGCGGTAGTTGCGGTAGTCAATCTGGTCGTTGCCGCCCGTGGCGATGCTGATGGACCACCAATGCTGGTCCCCCTGATCCTCATCATTCACATCCACGCCGCCAAAGGGGCTCGTCGGACGGTAGATCCGGTCCGGATCCAAGGTCTGCATGAGCCCTGGGATCAGTTCATGTTCGAGCACCAGGCTGGTATTGGCCTCACACCCGGGGTACCAGTTGTTGTCAAAGGCCCAATCCGTTTCGTTGCTACCGCACCAGAGCGCGATGGAAGCATGGTTGCGCAGCCGGGGGACGGCGACCGTGATCTCCTCGGCAATCTGCTGCCGGAAGCCGGCATCATCGCCGGGGTGGATAAAGCAGGCCATCATGAAGTCATGCCAAAGCAGGATGCCATGCGTATCACAATAATCGTAGAAGTCATCCTCCTCGAAGATCCCGCCGCCCCACACGCGCAGCATGTTGATATTCGCATCGCGGATCATCGTGAGGATCCGTTCCCGCCGGGCCGGCGTAATGCGGGCCAGGATGCAGTCGGACGGTGCCCAATTGGCACCATTCACGAAGCATTTCTCGCCGTTGACCACAAAGGTAAACGTCCGCCCTTCCGGTGCATCGGAGAGCGGTTCCTGCAGCAGTTTGATTTCGCGGATGCCGAAGCGTGTGACACGTGTGGCGCGGGGTGCCGCGTTGCCGGACAACCGGGTAGTCAGCGTATAAAGGTTAGGTTTACCCAACGGCCGCGGCCACCAGAGCCGCGGGCGCGCCACCTCGAACACGGCCTCCACGCGGCGCTGCCCGGGCGCCACATCCCCCAGGGCCAGATTCTGCTCGCCAATCCCGGGAATATCCAGATCCAGCGTGGCGTCCGCCGGCGCATTCGTCACGTTCTCCAGTTCCACCGCCACGGTGACCACGGCCCGCCCCTTGCCGGCCAGGCGCGTACGCACCCACACATCGCGCAACACCACGGCATCCAGGATCTCCAGCCGGATCGGACGCCAGATGCCGCAGTTAACCAGACGCGGTGCCCAATCCCAGCCGAACGTAAAGGCCACCTTGCGCAGCCATTTGCTCTCCGCGGCGCCGTCGCCCAGCCCGTACTTTGCGAGCGGCTTGCGCTTGGCTTCGGCTACCCCCGTATCCAGGCGGATGACCAATTCGTTCGCGCCGGGCCGCAAAGCCTGTGTAACATCCAGCCGATGCGCGATGAAGGCATTGCCCGTGCGACCGACCTCCACCCCGTTTAGCCAGATCACGGCGTTCAGGTCGAGCCCTTCACAAACCAGTTCGACGCGAGCGTGGCTCCCCCCCTCGTACATAAAACTACGCCGAAACCACCAGTAGCGCTCCTCCACCCAGGCGCAGGCCAGCGCATTGCGATCATAAAGCGGCTCCGCGATGCGTCCATGGCGCAGCAGATCCAGCAATACATCGCCGGGCACAACCGCATCCAGCGCCGTGGTCCATGACGCCTCGGCGGGACCGGGTCCCGCCTGCCCTGCCGGGGCCAACGGGGTTTCGCACAACTGCCAGGAGCCGTTCAAATCCAACGTCTGCATATTACCTGCCCTTTCGTCGTAAAACGGACGTGCCGACTGCATCTATTCAGCGCCACAGAGTAAAAGGCACAGATGATGACATAGCGGCTGGGCGGCGGCAACGGCTTTTCCCGCTTCAGGGAAAGCTCATGGGGGCGGGCCGGTGTTAAAGTCCGGCCCGCCATGGTTACGCGGCGTGATCGCTTGCCTCGTTTTTGAGCTCCTTGGGCGACACCACCTGCCCGGCGCCTGTGCCGAAAACCATGGGGAAGATGGCATGCTGGAAGACGCAACGCAGCCCCATGGACTCGCCCTCGGTAAGGAGCAGGCGTGTGCGCTGCACGTCGCCTTCTGCGCGTTTGGATTTCCGCGATATTTCCAGTGCCAGACCTGTTACAGGCTCCTTCTGGTGGCGTAATTGAATCACCGTATTGGCATCCGCCGTATCGTGAAATAGGCCGCCGCGCCCATTCCCCACCTGCTCGCTTTTCCCATCCAGGACCAGCAGCAGGCTACAGACATCGCCGAGACCGAGTTTGACCGTGATTTTCTTCTCCCAGTCAAACGTCGCCGCATGTCGGCCACTCCCGTCGCGGGCGGCCACCGTCTTTTGTCGGGCCATTTCCAGGAAGAAGCACCCCTCGCGTTCTGGCCGCGCCGGGTGAAACTCCAAGCGGGCAGCGGCCCCGCCGCCGCTCTGGGTGGGGTGATAAAATGCCAGTCGTCCGCTCCAAGGGCGTACCGCTGCATCAGCGATCTGATTCATGATTAGTTCCTTTCATAAAAAAATGATCATGCCGAGCACGCACAGCCATCGTGCGTCTCATGTAAAGGGATCATCCATTTCGGCCGCGGCCGTGCCGCCGGGGCCACCGTTCGCAGCGGCCGCACCATCACCCTCGCCCCGGCCGGCAGGGGTCCCATTCGTGCGCTGCTTAAGAAAATGCACACGTTGGGCCCGCACGCGCAGACGGCTGCGCTTCTCCCCTTGGGGTGTCTCCCACTGTTCCGTAATCAAGCACCCTTCCACCAGTGCCGGATCCCCCTTTTTTAAGTACGTGCTGCTGGCTTCAGCCGACTTCCCCCATACCACGCACTCGGCGAAGCAGGTCTGCTCCACGACCTTGCCATCTTTGGCGGTATACTCATCATTGATGGCCAATCCCATATCCAACACCGGCGTACCGCCGTTGGTTTTACGCAGGACCGGGTCGCGAGTGAGATGACCTGCCAGGCAGACATGGTTAATACTCAGCGAACTCATGGTTGCTCCTCCCCTGTGTTATTTGGTTTCAGCCGCGCCACCACGCGCGTCTGCTACTCTGGTATATGCAATCAAACGTCTAAATCTTACACGTACCGGAGAAATATTTTTTTGCCGGGCACGCGGCTAACCGGTTACACTGGGCTGATGACTCCTGATCGTGCCTTATCCCGACTTTTTCTGGTGCTCGCGCTCATCCTTGGCGGGCTGGCGGCCTTGGTTAGCTGGCTGTTGCAGAGCTGGCTGCCACTGATGGCCGTAGGCGTGGTGCTACTCTGCGTGATGGCCCTGACGCTTTCGGAGGCCGCCTTATTTGCGCCGCTGCTGGCGCTCGTCATGCGCGCGGGGGACAAAAGCGCCCCCCCCAACCAACATCGGACCGGCGAAAAAATGCCCCCCCCTACGCGCCGCTGACAAAAAAAGAACGGGAGCGGCTTACGCCGCCCCCGTTGCTAGGCCGTCCGAGCCCTTGCTGGGATCAACCACCGACCGCCAACACATGGTCCGCCGGGCCGCTACACGACGGGTTGTTGGAAATCGCGCCAACCGTATACGTGCCGCCATCGCGGCAAATCGGATCTGCCCCGCCCTTAATGTAGGGGGTCAATTCGCTCATCTTCGCTTCGTACGCGTCCGTCATGGTCTGCGTAGCCGTGGCCAACTGCTGCTTGGCATGGTCAATCAGTCGCAGGTTATTAATGCAGGAGCTCTTACGGGCATCCTGCCGGGACCGCATGAACGACGGAATGGCGATCGCCGCCAGCAAGGCGATAATCGCGACCACGATCATGATTTCCACCAAGGTGAAACCTTTGCGCTGAGTCATTGTCTTTCTCCAGTAAGGCCTGCTGCGGGGATCCTCCCGGAGCCGCGCAGGCGTTGTTGTTGTGCATGGCACCTGTTCTTTCCGCCTTCCCAGGCTACGCAGGTGCCACGGTTTCCCTGCCTTCGTTGGCCGACCAACGTAGGCATGAACATTTTAAAAGCATTATCTGTGCCAATTAGGCGGGCCAGCCAGGCATTACAAAGATTACCTAACTAGCATGGCATTTCACCCGTAATTTCCTTGCGCGCCTGCGAGCCGCCAGACTGCCGGCGCCTTTTTCGCAAAATTGCGATGGTTTCTTCTCAACTTCGCAAACCGCAGACATCGTCCGCCTATTTCTCTTCCGTCGGCATCTTTCGGTAGAGAGTCGCCAGCGATATTTGCAACGTTTTAGCCGCCTTCTCCTTGTCACCATGCGCGCGCGCGATCACCTGCTCGAGGTATTCCTTCTCTTTCTGGCGCAAAAAGGCCCTCAGGGATACATTACGATATTGCTCGATCGCGTCAGGTGCGGCCCCGGTCGCATCCGTCGCCTCGCTGGTTTCTGGCAAGGCGTAGGCCGCGACCCGCGTCGGCAGGGTTTCCAGCGTAATTTCGTCGCTCTGCACAAACGCCATGGCATGTTTAATGGCATTCTCGAGTTCCCGGACGTTACCCGGCCAGGGGCAGCGCATCATCGCATCGGCCGCCTCTCGCGAGATGCGAGGGCAGGCCGTGCCGGCCGGCGTCTCCTTACGAAGGAAAAACTGCACCAACGGCAACACATCTTCCGTGCGGTCACGCAGGGGGGCAATATCAATGGCGATCACGGCGAGTCGGTAATAAAGGTCCTGCCGAAAAGAGCCTTCTTTAACCTTCTCCTCCAAGTTGACATTACTCGCGGCGAGCACACGCACATTCACGGCAATCGTAGCGGTGCCACCGACCGGGCGCATTTCGCGCTCTTGCAAAACGCGCAATAGCTTCCCCTGCAACGAGATAGGCATTGACGATATCTCATCTAAAAACAGAGTCCCGCCATCGGCGGCCTCGAACAACCCCTTGCGATCGGTGTTAGCACCGGTAAAGGAGCCCTTGACATAGCCAAACATCTCGGATTCCAGCAGCGCTTCAGGCAAGGCCGCGCAATTAACAGCGATCCATGGTTTGTCCCGGCGCCGGCTGTTGTTGTGAATCGCGCGGGCTAGCACCTCCTTGCCGGTCCCGCTTTCGCCAGTCAATAAGACCGTCGCGTCTGTCGGAGCGACACGCCGGACCTGTTCACAGACGCGTTTCATAGGCTGGCTTTCAGCCACCACCACATCAAACTTGCACTGCGTCACCAGTGTTTCGCGCAATTCGTCACGCTCGGCCTTGATCTCGCTATATTCCAGTGCCCGGCGCACCGTCAAGATCAGCTCATCCACTTTGAACGGCTTCGTGAGATAATCGAACGCCCCCTTCTTCATGGCCTCGATGGCGGTTTCCACGGAGCCATAGGCGGTCAAGAGAATCACGGGGAGATCCGGACTTTCGGCGCGTGCCACGCGGAACAACTCCATGCCATCCATGGGCGACATACGGATGTCGGTAATCAGCAGATCAAATTTCTGCTGCCGCAGCAACGCCACGGCCGTGGGGCCATCCTTCGCGGAGACAGACTCCACCCCCTCCACGCGCAGCACGCTGTGCAGCAACGACAGAATCCGCGGCTCGTCGTCAACCAGAAGAATCTTTTTTGGCATAGGCCCTGCTAGCAGTTCGTAGTTTCCGGCATGCGAACCAGCGACTACACACGCCTGATTCGCAATTATGATAAACCAGAACTGTCTTCGCGGCAATGAGAAACCTAGCCGTTGGATACCAACTGGCCCATCTTAAAGAGCGGCATGAAGAGCGCCACGACGATACCACCGATCACCACGCCAAGGAAGACCATCAGCAAGGGCTCCATCAGCGACGTGAGGGCCGCCAGCATGGTCTCCACCTCATCGTCGTAGGTATCCGCGATGTTATCCAGCATCTCATCCAGTCGACCGCTCTTTTCGCCTGCTTCCACCATGCGGATCATCAGCTTGGGGAGGCACTCCTTATCCTGCAACCCGCTGGTAATGGTCCCCCCCTGCTCCACGGAATGGCGCGCATCCATGATGGCCTTTTCGATCACGCGATTGCCCGTGGCTTTTGCCACCAGTTCCAGCGCCTCCAGGATCGGCACACCGCTGCGCAACATCTGCGACAGTAGTCTTGTAAAGCGGGCCACGGCCACTTTCTGCGTCAGCACCCCGAACACCGGCACTTTGAGTAGTTTGGCGTGAATCGTCCACTGCCCCTGGGGTGTCTTGGCCCAGCGTCGGAAGAGAAAAATTCCCACCATGGCGCTGGGGATGATGTATAGGATATTGCCGCGAATGCCATTACTGATACTCAGCAGCACTTGTGTCGGCAGCGGCAGTTTCCCGCCAAAATCCGCATACATGCTGGCAAAAACCGGCACGACAAAGGTGATAATACCAAAGGCAATGCTCAGCGCCATGGTCATAACCACGACGGGATACGTCATGGCCCCCTTGACCTTGCGCTTCAGTTTGGCGCTGGTCTCCATCATCATGGCCAGACGCTTCAGGGTCGGGGCGAACTCGCCGCTGCGTTCCCCGGCGCGCACCATGTTGACATACAGGCTGTCAAAAATCTGCGGATAACGCGCCAGGGCATCGGAGAACGTTGCGCCCCCCTCGATGGAGGCCAGCAGTTCGCCCAGCACCACGCGGAAAGCCGGCGTCTCAGCCTGATCATGCAAGGCCGACAACGAAGCCACCAAGGACATGCCGGAAGTCATCATGCTGGAGATCTGGCGTGTGAACGGCCCCAGTTCCTTGTTGACGATCTTCTTGGCGCCGTGCACCACGCCGCCGCGTCCCCCGCCTTTGCCACTGCCGGCCGCCGCCGGCCGCGCCGGAGTCGTGCTGGACGGACGAGATGACGCTGACGAAGCGGAACTCTTGCTAATAACTGGCATGGGAAACTCCTTCTTCTTATTCGCCACCCGTGACTTCCAAGGCCGCCGCCAGCGAGGTCAAGCCGGCGCGCACTTTCATCAATCCAACATTTTTAAGAGGAATCATGCCATTACGCACGGCCAGCGTGCGCAGTTCGCCGGTGGTTCGGCCATGTACGATGGCCTCACGGATCACATCGTCCACCGTCAGCACTTCCATGATGGCGCCGCGCCCCTTATACCCGGTGCCATTGCAGCGCGGGCACCCTGTGGGAAAGTAGACCGGCGCCCCATCAAAGAACTGCGGCTCAATATGGTTGATCTCAAAGACATCCGCAGCCACGGTCCCCTCCTTCTTACAAGCGCTACACAGCTTGCGATAGAGACGCTGTGCCTGGGCAAGAATGAGGGAAGACCCGATCATAAACGGCGGCACCCCCATATCCACCAGACGGGCAATCACGCCCGCCGCGTCATTGGTGTGCAGCGTGCTGAGCACCAAATGGCCGGTGAGGGCCGCCTTGATCGCAATATCGGCCGTCTCCCCGTCGCGAATCTCGCCCACCAGAATGATATCCGGATCCTGGCGCAGCACGGAACGCAAGACGGAGGCAAACGACAGTCCCACCTGTGTGTTCACATGCACCTGATTGATGCCGGCAATCTGATATTCGACCGGATCCTCCGCCGTGACAATGTTCACATCCGGCTTGTTCAGGTCCTGCATGCAGGAGTAGAGCGTGGTGGTTTTGCCGCTACCGGTCGGCCCGGTTACCAGCAGCACACCATGCGGTTGCTCAATGGCGTACTGCATGGCTTTGTATGCGAAATCATCCAGCCCCAACGAGCCCAAACCGGGTGCCAGATTTTGTTTATCCAGGATACGCATGACGATCTTCTCACCAAAGACCGTGGGTAGAATGCTGACACGGATATCCACTTCCCGGCCAAAGGCCTTGATCTTGAAGCGCCCATCCTGCGGGAGACGCCGCTCGGCGATATCCAGATCCGACATAATCTTGATGCGGGAGACGAGTGCGTTGTGATACGCCTTGGGCGGACTGGGGCGCTCCACCAAGGACCCGTCAATCCGGTAGCGCAGCCGCGAACACTTCTCCAGAGCCTCAATGTGGATATCGCTGGCCTTCGTGCGCAGCGCCTCGATCATAACCATGTTCACCATGCGGATGACCGGCGCGCCCTCGGCGGTTTCCAGCGTCTTCTCGAGGCTCTCCTCGTGCCCATCCTTGGCGCTGTCGACCTCGATTTCCCCGTCCCCGGCCTTCATCACATCTTCCAGATCCAGGTTCTGGCCGCTGGAAGCCGCATTCGCAGCGGTCGCCCGCCCCAGCAGATCGTTGATCTCCTTCTCGGCTGCCACCAGGGGAATCACCAGCAGGCTGGTGGTCATGCGCAGGTTTTCGATGATATGGATATCAAACGGATCTGCCAGCGCGACCAGCAGATTCTTACCGTTCTTCCCCACCGGGAAAGCGCGCGTGCGCTCCCAGATCTCGCGGGGTTGCAGCTCCAATAGGGCGGGGTCCGGTATGAAATGCGCCAATTTGATCGGCGGCATCCGCACATACTCTGCCACCGCCAGCGTCATGTCGTCCTGCGAGACCAACTGGCTGTGCAACAGCCGCTTCTCAATCGGACCTGAATCCTGCGAAGTGACCGTCTCGAGCTTCTCCCGCGTGATCACACCACGCTGGAGCAGGATATCCACCACGCCGCTACCGCTTGACTCGTTTGCCATGCCGAAACCTCCTACGTGATAATGGCAGGAATTGTGCCAGGTGTCACGCCGCCGCCGCACGACCGCGCCTGCCCGCTCTTGCAAAGATTGCAAAAAAGACAAAAGCAGGCTTGAATCTGCGCCGCCCAAAGAACAGAATAGCTAATTACAAACACCAATGCCAGACTCTACCAACAACGCCGCCGTCAGCGGGCTCGTCCCGGACAACGAGGCCATCTCTTTCTTCGAGCAGATCCTACAAAGCATGCCGGACGACCGGGTCTCGCTCGAAGTACTCTCGCAGGCCTACGAAGGCACGGGGGAAGCGGAGAAAGTCCGCGACCTGCTGGTGCGCCTGGCCCGCGTGATCGAACGCGATGGCGATTTGGAAGCCGCCCGGCAACTGCAACCCCGACTCACCCTGCACATCGGACACGCGGAGACGGACACCGCGCTGGACCAACTGCGGCGCTTCCTCGCCGGAACCGGCGGCGACCAAGCAGCCACCACCCGCGCAACCGCACCCAGCGCCGCGCCCTCGCCCAGCAACCTCTCCCAGGCCATGCAGCGCATCCAAGGAGCCACGGAACGCCGCTCTATGGTCTCGCAGGAACTGGACTTCGCCTGGCTGCTGCATGAACAAGGGATCCTCTCGGAAGATCAGTACGCCTCCGTCGTCAGCGACATTACGGACCTCTCTGCCAGCGACACCCCCCTCCCCATCTCCGTGCTCCACCTCTTCCAGGATCGCCAACTCCCCAATATAGACCGCGTGCTGACTCTTGCCGCCGAGAAAAGCGGCGCCCCCCTGTTGCCGCTCTCCTCCTTCGAACCGCAAGCCGCCGCTTACAGCCTGCTCCCGTTGGATTATCTGATCATCAAAGGCGTCATCCCCTTTGAATTGATCGCACGCGATCTGCTGGTCGCCACCCTCAACCCGCTCAACGAGGCCCTGCATGAAGAGCTCGAGAAATTAACCGGACGCCGCTGCCACTTCTATCTGGTCCAGCCGTCCGAGTTTGACATCTCGATTGACAGGATCCGCAAACAGACGCAGGCGGAAGCCGCGTCCGGCAACAAGTAGCCGGAGCGTTGCGGCTCCCGGAGCGTTGCGGTTCAATGATTGGCGCCCACATAAAAGTCGCGCCGTTCCCCCGTACTCGAAGCCAGCGTGACACACTGGGGGGCAATCGCCACCACGGTCATGGTTTCGATCTTATCGCCTTGTGAGACCAAACGCCCGTTGATGCGTGCCAACGATTTGGTCTGCGCGCCGCCAATCACCGCCGTGATCTTAATGGTCGGCCAAACAAACGGCTTCTCTGCGCCGGGCGCCGGACTGGAAACAGCCCGCACCGGTGGTTGCTTTGGTATTTCTGCCGCTACCGCCGGCACCACGGCCACGGGGGCCACGACCGCCACAGGCGCGCCCGCGGGGGCCGTAGTCATCTCGGCCCCTGCCCCTTCGACCCCGTTGCGAATTTGCGCCTTCAACGCCTTAGCATCCTGCAGCGGTTTGGCCAGCGAAGTTGCCGACACCTGATGCGGTGCCGAGGCAGGCAGCGTGGCTGTCGGTGCCGCCGTGGGCGTGGCTGGCATGGGCTCTTTCGCCGTCGCCGTTTTCGTCTGCAAGCGGGTCGCCCAGTGTTGCGCCCACGTCTGGACCGTGGCGATGCCGTCCCCCCACTGTCCGTGGCCAACTGCCATCAACCCGCCCCCCACCAAGAGCGCCACCGCCAGCACCACCAGCACCACTTTCTTACCCACGCTACTTTCTTGAACCCGTCCGTCCAGCGCCACGACGGGTGCGACGGCATCCAGCGGCGGCGGCGTCGCCCCCAACCCCATGGGACCTGCCGGCGCTATCCCGCCGGGCAATGGTTTGTTGCTTGATCCGATCTGCATTTGATTACTCTCCGCTCACATGATTGTGCGATTTCGCCGCCCTCGCGGCGGACTTGGCCACCACCTGGTCCAACACCTCCAGCAACTGCACACGCGTAAAAGGCTTGCTTAACAGGCCGGACGGGTGCAGAGGCGCAAAATGCGTCTGGGCCGCGTGGATGCCATACCCCGTCATAATCACAATCGGCACGTCTGCATGGATCGCCCGAATGGCCCGGAAGGACTCCTCGCCCGTCATTTCCGGCATCTCCTGGTCCAGCAGCACCACCTGCACATCCTGCGCGCGCTGCGCAAAGAGGCTGGCAGCCACCCGGCCATTCTCCGCCGCCAGCACCTCATAACCGGAAGAGCTCAACGCCAACGTAGTGACCTTGCGGATGTCCATGTCATCTTCGGCCAGCAGCACCAGTCGCTTACTTTTGCCAACGACCGGCGGCACCAAGGTCGGCAACGTGGTCGGCAGGACAGCCACCGGCACCGCATCGGCCTGCACCTGCGCCGTTCCCTGCGGCAGAACCACGCGGAAGACCGTGCCAACCTGCTCGGTGCTGCGCACCGCAATGCCGCCGCCATGCGCCTGCACGATCCCCATCACCGCCGAAAGCCCTAACCCGCGCCCGGCGGCTTTCGTCGAGAAGAACGGGTCAAAGATCCGGGCCTGCACATCCGGTGGCATCCCCCGCCCGGTATCACGCACCTCCAGCAGCGCATACACGCCAGCCGGCAACGGGTTGGCGCCGAGAAATTCCCCCAGCTCATCGGCTGCCGCTTCCAGCCGGTTGGTCGTCAGCGTGATCACGCCCGGTTTGTTGCCCAGCGCATCCGAAGCATTGATCAGCAGATTCATCGCCACCTGCCCCAATTGTGACGAATCACCCATGATGGCCGGCACCCGTGGATCCATGTTTATCTCTAGCGTCGCCTTCTTCGATAACGAGGTCTGCAGCAGCAGGGTCATATCGCGCAGCATGCTGTTGAGATTCACGGTCTGCGGTTCCACGCTACCCTGGCCGGCATAGGCCTGCAACTGCCGGGTCAACCCCGAGGCTCGGATCGCCGCCTTGCGGATCTGCGTCACCGGTTCCACCACCGGCTCGCCGCCCATGGTCTTGATCGCCGCATCCTCCGCGTGCCCCAGAATGGCCGACAGAATGTTGTTGAAATCATGCGCAATGCCACTAGCCAGCAGCCCCAGGCTTTCCAGCTTCTGCTTCTGCCCGATGCGCACCTCCAACAGGTGCCGATCCCGTTCCGCCTTGTGTCGGTCCGTCATGTTACGTTCAATGGCCAGCGCACAATGCTCATTGACCGGTACAATCCGGAACTCTCCCCAATACGCCAGACCATCCGAATACTCCGCATGAAACTCCAGCGACTGCCACTGCCCCGTGGCAAACACCGCGTCAATGCGTTCCTGCAACTGCATCCGTAAATCGGCCGGCAGCACGCGCACATCATGCAAGTCACACCCGATCGCCTTCTCCGGCGTCATGGCCAGAAACTGTTCTGCTCCGATGGGACACTTGACAGATAGCAACCGCCCGCGCTTCTCAAAGAAGTACATGATATCCGGCGAAGCGGCCAGCAGCGCCCGGCTCTGGCTCTCGCTATGCTCCAGCCGCAGCCGACTATGCTCCATGGCGGTCAACAGGGTATTGACGGCACGTGCCACCACGCCAAACTCGTTCTGCCCCGCCTCATGCAAGCGCCGCCCCGCCGATTCGCGAAAGGGCAGCGCCTGAATCTCGGCGGCCAGCCGCGTCAGCGGATTGATCACCGCCCGCCCCTGCATATAAAGCAGGGGCACGATAAAACAGATCCCGACCGCCGCCACAAACAGCAAAAGCCAGTCCAGCGACACCTTTGCCAGCGGTGCAAACGTGCGCGGCATTGTAATGACCAGGGATACCGAGGGGTTTCCATAGACATCGAACACCGGCAACCGGGCTTCATACCCATCCAGGCCGGCAACCCGCCAGGCGCTGGGCGCGGCCACCCCATCGCGCCACGCCACATCCACCGCCGCCCCCTTCCGGGGTGACGACGGCTGCTCATCCGACACAACCGGGGCTAGCTGCAATTCCTCAAACAACGGCACCCCGATCCGCAAGCCGGGCAACGCAGCCCCCAGGCGACGCACCACCGATTTACCGTGCAAATCCCGCCCTAGCACCAGCACGCCCGCCATCGGCTGGGCAAGATCGTCCGGAATACGCTGCACCGCCACCAGCATCGGTCCTTCGTCCAGCACCACCAGCCCGACCCGCACCGACTGGTTGGTGAACGTCAGCAGGGGCGATTGCGGGAGCAGATGCCGTTGCAAGGATGCCGAGAGCGTCGAGGGGGGCGCCTGCCGCGACGGCAGATAGATCGAGGAAAAAAGCTGCCCGGCCGGGTCAACCAGGGCGGCCATCTGTAAATCGTGCTTGGCCAAGGCGGCCGCCGGAAACGCCCGGCCGGCTGCCTCCGGTTGCCGCTCGCTACATGCGGCCCCAATCCCGGGGTCACTGCGGCAGGCAGCGGCCGTCTGCCCCAATTGGCGCATCTCCGCTTGGATGGTTCGCGCCAGATCCGGCGCGCTACGTACAACCGACATCTCCGTCCTGCGAAAAGACTCCAGTAGGATCAGCCGGCCACCCACATAAAAGATCAGTAACAGCAGCAGTAACGCCATGCTGGTTGCCAATGCCAGCTTCATCCGCACGCTCATTCTGTCTGTTCCTCTCTTGCCGTCCGAAAGCAGCACTGGCACAACCAGTCGGGTTGCATCCGGGACACGTACAGAACCCATTGAAGCAACTGTTGACGCTCGGGCGATCAGCCCCTACTCTCTTGGCATGGCAATGCGAAACAGCTATGAAAGCGCCGGCTATCTGCATACAACCACCGGCGCTCTGGCGGTGCTGCTTCACGCCGACAGCTCCGTGCTTCAAACATTGCTGATTATGCCACCCCTGTTCGAGGAACGCAAGTGCTGCCAGCGGACCGTGACCACCCTTTGCCGGCGCCTAGCGGGGCACGGTACCGCCGTCCTGCGCGTGGACCTGCGCGGCAGCGGCGACTCGCCCGTAGCGGATGCGCCCTTTACCCTGAGCGACTGGATGCAGGAATGGCGCGCAGCGGCCGCCGCGCTCCGCCAGCGCGCTCCGCGCGTACCACAAATCTGGCTGGGGATTCGCACCAGCGCGCTCCTGGCGCTGCAGCAGGCCGCCACCGCCGCCCCCGGCGAACAGCCGGACGCCCTGATTCTCTGGGAGCCAGTGACCGGCCCAGAGTTTCTGCGTCAGCTGCTCCAGCGCCGCCAGGTGAACGAGATGCTGGCGTACGGGCAGGCGCGCCGCAGCCGGCGGGAGCTAGAGCAGGCCTGGCAAGCCGGCGACGCCGTGGATTGCGACGGCTATGCGCTGCACGCCCAACTGTACCGTGACTTGCAACAACTACAACCATCCCCCTGGCACGGTGAGGGCTTGATCCTCTCTACCAGCCCGGACACCCGCACCGCAGACACCTGCCACCAAATGGCGCCATCCACCACCCGCCTTCCACTGCGCCTCCCCCCCTTCTGGAACACCGTCGGCCACGTTGACACCCACCCACTGGTGGAGGCCACCAGCCAGTGGTTGCAAAACCACGCCCCCCGCCTGACCGCCCCGCCCCCGGCACAAGCCGGAATCACGTCACCGCTGCTCCAGATAGCCGTCACGGACGGCACCGAAAGTCTGCTAACCATCCCCACGCCCGATGGTCCGTTGCGGGGTGTCTTGCACACACCCGCCCAGGCCGGCCGCGGCCGGATCGTATTGCTGCATGGCTGGTCAGGCGATCGCACCGGCCCGCATCGCATGTTCGTGCATGCCGCCCGGCAACTGTGCGCGCAAGGGTTCACCTGCCTGCGCTTCGACTTCCGCGGACGGGGGGACAGCGACGACGTGCCGACCGTGACCATTGCCAGCATGATCGCCGACACGCACGCCGCCCTTGCTTGGGTGCGCACGGCCGCGCCAGCCGGCGGCCCAATCACGCTACTGGCCATCTGCTCCGGTTGCAAGGTGGCTATCAGTACCGCCGCCACCGCGCCGGATATCGCCAGCCTGGCACTCTGGTCCGCGGAATCCATGGGTGCGCTGCGCCACGCCGCCACCACGTCGCGCCAGCGCCTCGCCGCCGTGCAGGCCTATGCCCGCAAGTTGCTCCTGCCGGAAACCTGGCGTAAACTGTTGCGCGGACATGTGCGCGCTGACATGATCAGCAAGGCGCTGACAACGGCCGAAGTTCGCACACCGGCCGAAGCGCGCGCCGAAGACGCCACCCTGCAGGCCTTCCGTGCATACCGCGGCAAGGTCCTGTTGATCTTCGGAGGCTCCGACCCGGATGCGCCAGGGTCCTCACAAGGCTATACGCGCTATTGCCGCATCCACGGCATCCCGCACACCTGCCACACCGTCCCGCAGGCCGGCCACAGCTACTATGGCCTCGCCTGGGAACGGGAAGTTCTGCACGTCACCGAGCAGTGGTTGCAGACGTAAGGCTCAGCGCACGTCCGGTTGCGCCACCTCGCAGGGCGGCACATGCCAGATCTCTTCCGCGTACTCCTTGATGGTGCGGTCGGAAGAGAAGCGACCGGCGCGCGCCACGTTCATCAACGCCATGCGGTCCCAGACGCGTGGTTTCCGGTAGAGCGTTTCGATGCGATCTTGCGCGGCAATATAGGCCGGCAGATCCGCCAGCAGCATGTAATAGTCGCCAAAATCCAGCAGCGACTTGACGATCGGGTCGAACAGTCCGGGGGTAAGCAGGCAGAACACATTCTGCCGGATCATGTCAATGGCCCGGCGCACCACCGGATTCTTGGCATAGATCGCCCGCGGATTGTAATTGGCCCGGCGCGAGGCCACCTCCTCGGCCTTCATGCCGAAGATAATGATGTTGTCCGGTCCGACCTCCTCCAGAATCTCGACATTCGCGCCGTCGAGCGTGCCCAACGTCAGGGCACCGTTCAGCATCAGCTTCATATTGCCGGTGCCCGAGGCCTCCGTGCCCGCCAACGAAATCTGCTCGCTGACATTCGCCGCCGGGATGATTCGCTCCGCCAGCGAGACGCAATAGTCGGGGAGGAACACGACATGCAGCTTATCGCGCGTGATCGGGTGGTTGTTCACCACATCGGCAATGCCGTGGATCAGCCGGATGATCAGCTTGGCCATCCCATAACCGGGGGCCGCCTTGGCGGCAAACACAAAGACGCGTGGCCACATGTCCGTACCCGGCTTCTCGATCAGCCGCTGGAACCGCGAGATAATATAGAGCGCCAGCAAGAGTTGCCGTTTGTATTCATGCAACCGCTTGACCTGCACATCGAAGATCGCATCCGGCGCGACCTGCATACCGTTCTGCGCGCGGATGTATTCCGCCAGGGCGCGTTTATTGCTCTGCTTCACTTCACGGAACCGGCGCAGGAAACTCTCGTCGTCGGCAAACTTCTCCAGGTCGCGCAAGCGCTCCAGGTTCGTAATCCATTCTGGCCCGATCGCCTGCGTGACTAACGAAGCCAGACGCGGATTAGCATACAACAGCCAGCGGCGCTGGGTGATGCCGTTGGTCTTGTTGCTGAAGCGCCCGGGAAACATCTCGTAGAAATCCTTGAACAGCGTTTTTCGCAGGATCTCGGTATGCAGCTTCGCCACGCCATTGGTAGAGGATGAGCCGACAATCGCGAGATAGGCCATGCGCACAAAGCGCTCCCCACCCTCCTCGATCAAGCTCATGCGCTGCAGTCGCTCCACGTCGCCGGGATATGCCGCCGAAATGCGCAACAGATGCCGCCCGTTGATCTCATAGATGAGCTGCAAGTGCCGCGGCAGCAGCCGCTCCATCAACGGCACACTCCAGCGCTCCAGCGCCTCCGGCAGAATCGTGTGGTTGGTGTACCCCATGCAAGAGCAGGTGATACGCCAGGCCTCATCCCAGTCCATCCGCTCCCCATCCACCAGCAAGCGCATCATCTCCGGGATCGCCAGCGCCGGATGGGTCTCGTTCAACTGCACAAACACCTTGTCCGGCAGCGCCGTCCAGTGATTACCATCCGCGCGGAACCGGCGCAAAATGTCCTGTAGCGTGCTGGATACAAAGAAAAACTGCTGCCGGAGGCGCAGCTCCTTCCCTTCCAGCACATTATCATTCGGATAGAGCACCTTGGTCAGGTTCTCGGCCAGCACCTTGTTTTCAACGGCCGCCACATACGAACCGCTGTTGAAATCATCAAAGTTGAATTCATCCGTGGCCTGCGCGGACCAGAGGCGCAGCGTATTGACGACCTTACCGCCGTACCCGACAATCGGCAGATCATACGGCACCCCCAGCACCGGCTTCGTGTCCACCCAGCGCCATTCCGTGCGCCCTTCCAGCGTGACGGCCTCGACCCGCCCCTCAAACGGCACCGTCTGGGTGTGCTCCGGTCGCACGATCTCCCAGGGGTACCCCTTTTTCAACCAATGATCCGGCTCCTCCGTCTGGCAGCCATTGACAATCTTCTGTTTGAAGATACCGTAATTGTAGCGCAACCCATACCCCATGGACGGCAGGTTGAGCGTGGACATGGAATCCAGAAAGCATGCCGCCAGTCGGCCCAGGCCGCCGTTGCCCAACCCGGCATCCGTCTCATAGTCACGCAGCACGTCCCAATCGAACCCCGCGTCTGACATCGCCTGCCGGCAGTCTTCCTCCATCTGCAAATTGATGACGTTATTGCCCAGCAGGCGGCCGATCAGGAACTCCAGCGACAGGTAGTAGATGCGCTTGACGTTCTGCCCCCGGTAGGTCTGCCGGGTCAACGACCACCGTTCCACCAGCCGGTCGCGCACCGCCCAGGCCAGCGCCGTATAGCGATCATGGTCCGTCGCATTGAAGCGGTCCTTAGCCAGCGTATAGCGCAAATGCCAACTAAAATCCTCGAACAGCGACTCCGCCGTCATCTCCACCCGACGCCCACTTTTTTTCCGGCTATCCATACCCACGCTCCTGTTGTTAACCGATCACGGCCTGCAATCGTGCCCAGTCTGCCATAAAACCCCCGCCGCGGTCACGCCCAGAAAAACCGGGGGCCCTACGGTCATGCCTCCCGGGCCTGCAAGGCTCGGTCCACATCCGGCACGGCAGCCAGCAACGCCTGTGTGTAGGGATGCGCCGGCTGCTCAAAAATCGTCCGCACCGCCCCCTGCTCCACCAAAACGCCGTTATGCATCACGCAGACCCGGTCGCAAACCGTGCGTACGACCGCCAGATCGTGCGAAACCAGCATGAGCGCCAGCCCTAGCCGCTGTTGCAGTTCGCGCAGCAGATTCAGTACCCGCGCCTGCACCGAGACATCCAGCGCCGAAACCGGCTCATCCGCCACCAACACCCGCGGCTCCAACGCCAGACAGCGGGCCAAGCTCACCCGCTGGCATTGCCCGCCGCTGAGTTCCCTCGGATAGGCCCCTGCCGTCTCCGCCGGCAACCCCACCTGCGCCAGTAACCGCGTAATCGCCACCGCCGACTGACCGCGTTCCTCCCGGGCAGCCAGATGATGCACCCGTCGCACTTCGTCCAGCATCGCCGCCACGGTCATCCTGGGGTTCAGCGACCCGGTCGCATCCTGAAAAACCATCTGCACCCGGCGGCAATAGGCCTCGCGCCCGGCCCAGGCACGCTGCGTCACCTCCACCCCGTCATACCGTATGCGTCCGCCACAAGGCCGGACCAACCCGACAATCGCCTTGGCCAGCGTGGACTTGCCGCACCCGCTCTCACCCACCACGCCCAGTGTCTCCCCGGCCGCCACATGCAACGATACCCCGCGCACCGCCTTGACCGGCGGACCGCCCGCCCGTGCATACTGAACCTCCAGATCCTCTATTTCCAGCAATGGCATAGGTCAGTAGCGTACCGGATTCGTCGGCATCCTGCAACGGCGGCCTACGCCCGCCGGACCGGATTCCCCGACCCGCGCCCACAAGGTGGCCTACGAACTTGCCCGCGGCATGTCAATTTTGCCCCCTCAACCGGTTCGTTCTTGCCATGTCCATCTCCGTTTTCGTACATTGCCCTTGCACTTTGTACGGAGAGGTGGCCGAGCCTGGTTTAAGGCGCAGCACTGGAAATGCTGTGTGCTCCTAACGGGGCACCGGGGGTTCGAATCCCTCCCTCTCCGCCATTTTTTCCCGCGGACTGCACGCCAACCGACTGCTCGACGCCTGCGATGCACGAAGACACGGCACATTCAGTCAATGTTCGGGTCGCCGACCGGGATCTCAAGTATTATATTTTCGACTGGGATGACAACATCCTGCACATGCCCACGCGCATTCATCTGGAAAAGCGGCAACCGGATGGCACCTGGGCGCCGCACTTGGTCTCCACCTCCATCTTCAGCCTGATCCGGCACGACGCACAGCACTATCGCCCCCCGCACGGCAACTGGAGCGAAGCCTTTGTGGAGTTCCAGGACTGCGCCGGGACCTCCGAAAGTCAATTTCTGCGTGACGCGCGCGAGGCCATCCTGCGCATCCTGAACGGCATGGAGTTGCCCCCCCCCAGCTTCCAGACCTTTCGGCAAACCCTCGTGGAGGGACGCCTGTTTGCGATTGTTACCGCACGCGGTCACGCCTCGGCCACGCTGCGCACCGGGGTCCGGCTTTTTGTGGACCTGGTGCTCACCCCCGACGAACGCAACCGCATGATGGCCAACCTGCATGGCTACCGCGCCTGCTTCGACCAGGTTAACGAGTTTGGCACGGACGAGGAAGAGCTGACCTACTATTTATCGCTGAACCACTATTATGCCGTCACCTCCCCCGGTTTTTCGCGAGCAGTTAGCCGCACCAACCCCTGGCGCCGAGTCGGCCGAGCAGCGCAAACAGTTCGCGGTGCGCTCATTTGTAGAGCACATTATTGCAATTCTGGCCCGCACGCAGGAGGGGCGCCTGCGCCATGCCGTGAGCGTAGGGTTCTCGGATGACGACCCTGGCAACGTCAAGGCCGTGCAGGATTACATCCAGTCGGAACTCGGCCGCGAGTTCCCCGGCGTACGCTTTGTGGTATACGACACCTCGGACCGAACGTTGGAGAAAGGACGCAAGATTGTGGTCAGCGGACAAATGGACTTGGGTTTGTGAACGCGCGCGTGCTGACAAACGAACGCCTACCCGAGTACGCAATCGCAACCTGCCGGAAGCACCCCGGTCGACGGCACGGCTAGACCCGCCTCGGCAATCTACACGTTTTTCACGGAGGCATCGCCAACACAATCGCCCTCGAAACTTGGCCCGCTTCCTGCTATAAATCAACGCGCATGGGCATGGTGGCGTGAACCGGGTGGTGCCGCAAGCCGACCAGGAATAACGGAACACGGGATACAGGCTGGAAACGCATGGTAACAACAACATCCTTCGCAACCGGGTTGACGTCCATCCGCAACCACCGCTTGGTCCGCCCTCCATCCTTCTGCCTGCTCGGCCTGTTGACCGCGGCGCTGCTGCTGCCAGGCGCACATCAAGCGCGGGCCGACGAGCGCAATATCACGGCCGCCTCCTCCCTGATGGATCGCGGACAGTATGGCGATGCCATCAAACTGCTGGAAAAGTCTCTGGAGCAACAGGGCCCGGACAATTCCACGACCGAATTGCGTCTGATCGGCGAGTGCCAGTTCCTGCTCAAGGACTACGGCAAGGCGCGCACCGCATTTTCCCGCGCCCTAGCCAATGCGGACAGCCTCTCGCCCAAGGCCCGCATCGTCTGCGAGTCACGTCTGGCCATTATTGACTACCGGCTGGGCGACAAGAAGGGCGCCGATGAACGCATCGAAAACTTCATCCGCAAATACCCGAAGGACAGCCGAGTCGGCACCATGGCCGTGATCCGCATCCGGATAACGCAGGAAGACAGCACCATCCCCCTGGCGGAAAAGATTCGCAAGGTCGAGGAGCAGCACAAGGTCATTGCCGCGGATAAGGAGGCCTTCGGCTATTACAACGCGGTGCTGGCGGCCCAGGCGCTGGGCGACCTGTACATCGAGAACAAGCAGGAGGATAAGGCGGTCGGGCTGCTGGTCACGGCCGTGCACGAGATGCGCGGCCTGATCACCGAACTCAAAGGGAAAGGCAAGGCCATCCCGTCCGATCTGGGGCAGGGCGTGGACGGCATGGCGCTGCAGATCGCCCGCTACAACATGTCCCGGAAGGAATGGGGCGAGGCCAAGAAATGGCTGGAGAACGTTGACTATGCGGAGGACCTGAAGGCCCAGGCCAAGTACATGCTGGCCCAAATCGCCTACCAGCGGCGGGAGTTCGCCGAGGCGCTCTTCCAGCTCCCCGACGAGGTCGTGGCGCGCATCGCGGAAGGCGATACCAAGAACGCCATGTACCTGCTGATGGCGTTCTGCTGGCGTGAACCGGCCACCGCCAATGCGGAAAAGGCCAAGGAGGCCCTCAAAAAGATCCCGCCCGCCTCCTCTTCCTATTGCCAGGCCCAGCAAACCCTGGGTGACATCTACCGCGAACAGAAGGACCACGAGCGCGCCGAACCGTGCTACCTGAACGCGCTCAATGACAAGGAGAAGCGCTTCGCTGCCGCCGCGCGCTTTGGCCTGGGAGTCGGCTTCTACGAACGCGCCACCACCATCCTGCTGATGGGGGCGACGGACGAGATGAAGAAGCAGCGCGAAGCCCTGTGCAAGAAGTCCGCCGAGCACTTCCAGGAGTTGCTCACGAAGTACCCCAATACGGACCTGGCCCGGCAGGCCAAGCCCATGATCGAGAAGCTGCAGAACTGGGGGATCATCGTGGTGGTGGAAGCCACGGAGAAGGAGCAGATCGCTGCCAAGGAGAAACTGATTGCCGAAAACCCCAACTCCTTCCCGGCGGCACAGGCGATGCTCTGGCTGGCGCAGCTCCATGCCAAGGCCGTGCAGGACCCCAAAACCAAGAACCTGCTCAAGGCGCCCAACTGGGAGGCCTGCGCCAAGGCCTGCCTGCCGCTCGTCCAGAGCAAGACACCCTTCGCCAATGTCACGCCCGAGTGGTGGCGGGACAACCGCTGCATCGCCCTCTTCCTCCTGGCGCGCGCCGAACTCGGCAGCATCCCGCCCGGCGCCAGCGCCCGGCGTCTCCGCCCCAACCAGGCGGAACCGGTGCGTATCAAGACCGGGGGAAGCGCCGTGCGCGCCCTCCAAAACCTGACCGAGGCCCAGACTCTGGTCACCCCGCAGACCAATCCGGACGTCACGCGTAACCTCGAGTTCGCCACGATCGAGGCCATGCTGAAGTCGCCGGACGCCGTCGTGCGCAGCCAGGGCGAGAAACGCTACGCCGCCGTGGAATCCAAGTACAGCCTCGACCCCGTCTACCAAAAACTGGCCATCATCACCGCCGACTGGCAGGACGAGCAAGGGTTCTACGAGGACGCCGGCCGAATCTACCGCAGTGTGGCGCGCAAGGCGACCATGGACCGCGACCAGTCTATCCACCTGCTCCATCTGGCCGGCGCCAGCTACGGCCGCGGCGGGCGCGCCCTGATTGAGAAGCGCGAGAAGAACATCACCCTCGGCATCCAGATCCTGCCGCGCATCGTGCTGCGCACCGGCACCACCAACACCCAGGAGGCCCTCTCGGCCTTAAAGCGCACCAAGCTCATCCCGTGGGAACCGACCGGACCGACCCTTTCGGCTGCGGAGGCCGTCGCGCGCATCTCCCGCGAGTTCAGCGTCCCGCTCGTCTGGTCGCCGGAAGTCGCGCCGGGCTCCGTCGCCGCGTTCCTCGCGCAGACCACGATCCCGCGCGAAACCGTCGCTTCGTGGCGCCAATCCATGACCTTTGAGAAAGCCCTATACAACGTCCTTGACCGGAAGGAGTTCTCCGTGGTGGCCGACATCGGCCTGTCCGGCGGCACCCTCACCTTCATTCCTAAGCTGGCCGAACTCGGTGACACCGACGATCAGGTCCTGGAGATCGTCGCCCGCCAGCGGGAACGCTTTGCGCCGCTGGCGCGGATGTACGGCTCGTTTGCCACCGTACACGGCAAGCCGGCCATGATGTTCAACGTAATCAAGCGGGTGGAGGAACTCACCGGCGCCCGGATCATGTGGGGCGAGGGGATCCAGAAGGACGAGGCGCTGTCGCGCGACTTCCCCTCCTTCCCCGGCGTGGCGCCCGCCAGCAACCTCACGGTGCGCGCCGTGCTGGACAAGACCCTGGAAGCCGTGGGATTGCGCTACGAGGTCGTCCCCTGCGACCACAGCCGCGAGCTGATCATGGAGTCCATCTCCTGCTTCGACGAACTGCGCAAGTTTGGCGCGGACACCACCTACGCCGAGGACGCGATGTTCAACATCGCCGTCAATCTCTATGTCATCCGGGACTACGCCAAGATGAAGCTCCTGCTGAAGGAGTATCTCAAGACCTACGACAACCCCTCCTTTGCGCACTATTATGACGCCTGCTACTGGCTGGGGCGCCTATTCGAGATCGAGCGCAACTACCGCGAGGCCCTCAAGTACTACGGCATGGCCGCCGACGAGAAGATCATCATCTTCCACTCCGACTCCGGCGCCCCCACCCCGACGATCGAGGAACTCAAGGCGCGCCTGAGCTACGATACGCTCTACAACCTCTCCCGCAAGGGGAACGGCTCGTTCACGGATGCCACGATCGACCGGGAGTTCCTGTCCTTCGTCCGGTTCCACACCAACCTGGAGATCCTCATCGACCCCTCGGCCAAGGAGTTCGCGCGCTCCATTAACCGCCCCTCGTTCGTCGGCGTCCCCTGCCTCAACCTGATCCACGAGGTGCTGGTGGCCAACGGGCTGGACCTGCGCACGGAGAACGGCGACAAGGGCGTGGCCGAGAAGGCCTACTACCGCATGGCCCTGGTCTACAAGGAGGACAACCTGATGCGCGAGGCGCTGGAGAACGTCCAGACGCTCCTCACCCGCTTCCCCCAAAGCCCCCGGCGCGTGGATGCCCTCTCGCTGAAGCTGGAGATCTACAAGGGGCTGCGTAACTACAGCGAGGTGCTCAAGACGCTCGAACAGCTCAAGGCCTGCGCCGGCGGCCGGATCGCCCCCTTCCAGCTCGACTACGAGATCGGGCGCGTCTACTTCGACCTGTGCAACTATACCAACGCCATGGACAGCTTCGTGCAGTCCATCGGCGGCACGCAGAATCCGCAGGACTGGCTGCCGATCCGCAGCGCCCTGGCCCAGACCTACCTGCGCATGCCGGGGCGCGAACCGGACGCGCTCGCCCTCTACCGCCAGAACATCACCCTCGAGACCGCCCCCCTCGCCCAGACCATCAACGCCATGACGATTTACTGGCTCGAATACGCGCTCCTCCCCGCGCCGCGCACCCGCAAACCGGTCCCGGCGGCCGAGGCCGAGTTCATGACCCTCTATACAAAGGCCTCGGACAGCGAGCGCGCCGATCTGAGCCAGGGGGATGTGGCCCGCGCCACTTGGATCTATTACCTCCTGGGACGGATGGACCTGGTGGACAGCAACAACGTGGCCGCCCTGGAGAAGTTTAACGCGGCCGGGTCCTCGCCGGATGCCTACCTCTCCGGCGACGCGCTCTACCAGGCCGCCCTGATCCATGCCGGGCGCGCGGAGTTCGACAAGACCCGCGAATGCCTCGAGCACCTCCTCTTCACCACCAAGTCAGTCGAGGCCTCCGTCAAGGGCACCTATGAACTGGCACGCTGCCAGAAAACCCTCGGCAACCTCGATGCCGCCTTCCAGCGGTACGACGAACTCGTCACCCGCTACCCGGTCTCGCCGTATGCGGATCTAGTCCGGCAGGAACCGCTCTACCTGCAGCGCAAACCCGCCGTCCCGCTGCCCCCCGCCGCCACACCCGCAGCCGCCTCGCCGGCCGCCACCAACACCGGAGGAGCCCGCTCCCCATGAACATGCCGTCCTTCTTCCCACGCCCCTGGCTGGCCGTCGTGCTACTGGCGGCCCTCCCGCTGGCCGCCTATGCCGTCTCGCCGGAGGAACTGGTCAGCGCCGCCGAAAGCGCCGAGAAAGCCGGCGCGCTCACGCAGGCCGCCGACCTCTATAAGCAATTCCTCGCTGAAAACAAGGAGCACATCCAGCGCTCCCTGGTGCTCTACCGCCTCTCCCTGGTGCAGGAGAACCAGGGGCTGTCGGAAGATTCCATGGCCAGCCTGAAGCAGTCCGTCGCCATCCCCGCCGACAAGAACGGCGAGAAGCACCGCCCCGACGCCTACATGCGCCTGGCCAAGCTGCAGGCCCACAACAACCGGTACGCTGAGGCCGCCGACACCCTGCAACTCCTCTTCAAGGAGGGCGCCGCCTTGTACGAGGACGAGGCTCAGAACCTCCGCGCCGGCTACCTGACCCTCATGGGTAAGTATGACGAAGCCGCCATCCTGTTCAACATCCTGCGCAACAAGGCCAACTCAATCTACGCCAAGGAGGCCGCCTACAAGATGGCGATTGTCTGGCTGAAGGCCGGCAACGCTGAGATGGCCAAGAACGCCATTGAGGAGTTCGCCCAGCGCTACCCCACCCACCCGAAGGTGGTGGAGCTCTTCGTGAGCATGGCCCGCAGCTATTTCGAGAAAAAGGACTACAAGAACGCCGCTGAACTCTCCCGCCAGGTGATCGCCGACTACAAGGAAACCCCGGAGGCCATGGAAGCCGCCCTCATCGTGGCCCTCTGCTACCGCGAAGCCAACAAGCTGGAACTCGCCGTGGACCGGCTTGAGGATGTTTCGCGCATGCCGCAGGCCGCACGCAACGCCGAAATGGTCAGCGAGTCGCTCTTCGAGGCTGCCCAGATCTGCCGCAAATCGCTAACCAATAAGATGGAACGGGCGATCGACCTCTACACCCGTGCCGCCTCCGTCGCGCGCATCAACCCGTCGGAACGCCAGGTCCTGATCCTCGAGCAGAGCCTCTATTACGCCGCCGAATACTTCTACCAGCGCGAGCAGTGGAGCTCCGCCTACGACCTCTATGCCCAGTTGCGCGCTATGAAGAGCAGGCTGAACCTGACGAGCCGGATCATGCAGTGCAAGGCCAAGATGAGCGCCGACGGCAAGGCCGGTCTGGAGGTTGATAACGAGGATGACTTAGCCCACATCCGCAAGCAGATCGCCGACAACCCCGGTGCGCTCATCGCCCTGCAGTATGAACTCCTGCTGCTCGACAAAAAGGTCCAGAAGACGTTCGCCTCCGTCTCCGACCGGCAGGGCATCGGCTGGGGCGCCGTGCAGATCCTGATTGACGAGTACAACGAACTCCTCAAGAAATACCCGGGCGACGTGCTCAACCAGGAAGAGATGCGCCCCGTGTTGCGCCTGCGCATGGGCAACCTCTACGCCTATGCCCAACCCTCCGACCCCGCCCGCACCTCCAAGCTCAAGACCGGGATCGAACTGATCGAGCAATCGCTGCAGGAGGCCCCCCAGGCGCTGTTCCGCGTGGAAGCGCTGCAGTCCCTGGCCTTCCTCTACGCCAACAGCGCCGAGAACAAGAAGGCCTTCGAGACCCAGAAGAAACTCCTGGAACTCACCGGCCAGGACCCGACCAGCTCGCAGCGGACCGCCCCGGAACTCCTGCGCCAGATGATGCCACTCATCCGGAGCGACGACCTGACCGATGACGCGATCGCAACCATGCAGCAAGTCGTCGCCAAGGGCCCCGAGAACGGCCCGGAGGTGCGCCAAGCGCGTTTTAATCTCGCGGAACTCGCCTTCATGAAGAAGCGCTACCAGGAATCTATCAAGCTCTACAAGGAGTTCATCAAGCGCTACGGCCCTCCGCAGGACCCGGACGGCCGCGTCTCCGCATTATGGAAGAAGCCCGCAGGCGTGGATGAAGTGCTGGACCAGGTCTACGAATGCGGCTACCGCGTGGTGCAATGCTGGCGCGCCTCGACCCAACCCTACGGCAGCAACGCGCTGGCCGCCTGCACGTGGATGATCGAAAACCAGAACTACCTGAACCCACGCATCCCGGAAGTGCTCTATTATGTCATTGATCGCGGCGAGAACCCGGCCAAACTCCCGAACGACAAGAAGGACGAACTGGCCCGCGCCTTCTGGACGCGCATGGTCAACCCCTCCCTCGACTTCGGCTCCAAGGCCTTCAAGGCGGGGTTCTACGGCTGGATGCACGACGGACGGGCCGCTCCCTTCGTGCGCGTGGCCCTCATGAAGGCGGCCCAGCTCTCCGCCGAGATCAACAAGCACCAGCGCGCCGCTGAGATGTACCAGAGTTTCGTAGAGATCTACGCCCCGGAGAACCCCAAGCTCCGCAACGCCGACGGCTTCCCCCTCTTCCCCCGCGACGACATGTACTACATGGCATCCTACGCCCTCGGACGCGAACTGGTGCTCGACAAGAACTTCGTGTCGATGGTGAAGGCCTTCAACATCTACGTGGATGACATGCGGGAATCGAAGTTCCGGGCCGCCGCCCTGCAGCTGATGGGGCACTATGGCACGCAGGCCGAACTGTTCAACGAAGCCGCAGAGGCCTATGCCGCCCTGCTGGACGAATACTCGCCCGCCGTCACCAACACCGCCGCGACCGTCACGAACATCGCCAGCCGCGTCTACCTCAAGCCGGAGCAGCGCCTGCGCAAGAATAGCAAATGGGATGGCTACCGCATGCCGCTCCCGGACAAGATCGACATCGGCGATGTCCGCTACGGGCTCGGCCTCCTCTACTGGAAGAAGGAACAATGGCCCCTGTGCATCACCGCCCTGCAGCCCTTCCTCATCGATCCGATCCTGGCGAGGTCCCCCAGCCGCGCGGAGGCCCTGTTCATGCTGGGACGCTGCCAGATGAAGACGGGTCTGTTCACCGCCGGCCAGCTCACCATGGAGCGCAGCCTCAAGGACCACCCCGACTACAAGGCCGCCGAGGAGATCTACCTGGACCTGATCCGCTCCCACGTCGACACCGCCAACTGGCCGGCCGTGACCCGCACCTACCAGGACTACCTTGTCCGGAACAAGGAAGGGCGCTACCGGTCGCACATGGACCTCTACCAGGCCGTGTCCCAGCTCAACGGCACGAACGAGGCGACCGGGGAGCGAACCCTGATCGACCTCTCCAAGGCCGAGACGTTTGAGGACGTCAAGGCCGAGGCCTACTACCGCCTCGCAGTGCGCAAACTGGGCGAGAAGACCCCACCCGACCAGGAGGGTGCCCTCCCCCTGCTGCGCAAAAGCATCGCGGCGTATCCGCTGGCACCGGCGCTGATGGAGGCCGCGCGCTGCGCCAAGGGGACCAAGAACTTTGCCGCAGCACGGGAATTCCTGGACCAGTTGGTCCGGCAGTTCCCCAAGGCGGATCAAACCCTGATCGACCAGGTGCAGCAACTGCGCCGGCAGATCCAGATCGCAGAGATGGAGGCGCGGCGCTAGCCCGCCACGCAAAAACAATCACCGGACGGACCACACGCTTTGTGGCGGATGGTCCGGCTGAAAAGGAAAAAGGAGAATAGAGGCATGAAGGTGCGATTCATCACGACAGCAGTAATCTGGGCGGCCACCCTCGCGGCTGCCGCCACCCTGCAGGCACAAACCCCGGCCGCCGGCAAAGCCGCCGCCACGCCCGCCCTCAAGGACGCCAAGGAAGTCGCCCTGGACGACTCCTTGCCCGGCGTCACCAAGAATGACTTGGCCGACGGCGCCAAGGAGAACGTGGAAGCCCTGCTGAAAGGCGAAGGAGGCGAAAAGACCGGCGACGGGAAACTCTTCACGATCAAGACCGACGACAACATCAAAACCCTGAGCGTCGGCGACCTCTACAAGAACGAGGAGACCGCCTTCAAGGTCACGGCCATCCCCCGGCAGAGCGACAAGGGGGGCCTCTTCACGGTCACACGCATCGCCGGCCAGAGCGACCCCCAGCGCCGCTGGACCAAGGTCGCCGGCAACGGCCCGCAACAGATCATCACCCGCACCACCCTGCTGGACCTCTACATCCAGGGCGGCCCATTCCTACACCCCATCGCCCTGCTCTTCGTCATCATGGTAATCCTGAGCATCAACGGCTGCCTGGTCTACCGCCGCAAGACCCAGTGCGCCCCCGAGTTCGTCAGCGCCAGCGAAGCAGCCCTGCGCCAGGGCGACCTGAAGAAGTTCGAGGACCTCGCCCGCACCAACCGCGGGTTGCTCCCCTTCATCTGCCGGCACATGATCCTGGACCATGAGACCTCCAGCATTGCCGACATCCGCAGCCGCGTCGAGGTCGCCACCATGGTCCACATCAACCGCCTGCGCATCCCGATCCGCGCTATGAACCTGATCGCCGTGGCCGCCCCGCTGCTCGGCCTGCTCGGCACCATCGTCGGCATGGTGCTCGTCTTCGAGGGCGTGGCCGGTACCAGCGGCGCGGCCAAGGCCTCGATCCTCGCGGCCGGTATCCGCGTGAAGCTCTTCTCCACGGCCTCAGCCCTCATGGTCGCCATCCCGGCCCTCTTCATCTATTTTATCTTTAACCAGAAACTGGGCGTGATCATCCACGAGTGCGAACTGATCCACGAACGGTTCCTGACCCTGCTGGCCCAGCGCCGGCGCGCCACCGGCACGGCGGAGAACAAGCACGGGGCGGTTTCGCAACGCCGGGACGCCGACGAAGAATAACGCCGTACCATCATTACGATTGCCCCCACCCGCGTGCAGACACCTGCCGCCTAAGGAGAACCGAACATGGGCTTTCAACACGAAGCCGAAGAAGTCATGCACATTGACATGACGCCCATGGTGGACGCCATCTTCGCCATCATCCTCTTCCTGCTGGTCACCTCGTCCTACCTCGAATCCCTGGAGCAGGACGTTAACATCGCCCTCCCCAGCATGGGCACGAAGATCAAGGTGGTCAAGATCCCGGCGCGCCCCATCACCGTCAACGTGCGCTACCTGCCCGGTGGCAACGCCTACTACCATGTGGAAAACCAGAAGCTGACGCTCACCATGCTGACCATCAACATGACCCGCGCCCGGGTCCGTGACGTAGATCAATCCGTCGTGATCCGCGGCGACAAGGACGTCAAGTGGGACCACATCGCCAAGGTGATGGGATGCTGCGCCCAGGCCGGCATCACCAAGGTGTCCGCCAGTCTGCAAGTGAATGAATAGGAAGGGCGCACCATGAACCAAGGGCCACAAAACGGGGCGCAGCGGCCGCTGTCGGGCATGATCGAGCACGACTCGATGTTCGACAAGCGGTCGATCCTGATCGGCATCGGCCTCGCCGCGCTCGTGCTGACCACGGCAACCGTCTGGAAGGTTGCCTATCACGACCACTCCAAGAAACTGGACAAAATAAAGGATATGGTGTTTGAGCCCAAAGAACCGCCCAAGGAGAAAGTCGAGGTCAAGCCCCCCCAGCAAACCCTCATTCGCCAAGAACTGCCCGACCGTCCGGAGATGACCGAAAAGGAGGCCGAGACGCCCAACATCCAGATGACCACCGTTATCAAGGATGTGGCCGCCCCGGAAGAGGTGGTCAAAAGTACGACCATGGACGTGCAGGACGTCAAGATTGATTTCGAAAAACTGGACATCAAAGAACCCATGGACAAGGCCGATGAGACCGCGGCGGTCAAGGAGGAGGCCTTGACGCCCATCGCCGTGCTCACAGAGGCGGCCGCCGACATCTACGCCTACAAGGAGCCCAACCCCACGGCCAAGGCGGACGCCGGACTCTTCAGCAAAGCCCCACGGCCGGGGTCCAAGACCACTGTGAAGTTGGGCGCAATCGGCCCCCAAAACGCCGACACCATCGGCGAACTCGGCCCCATGGACATCAACCTCTTCGGCACCGGCAACTCCCTCTCCGGCATGAAGCGCGCCGGATTCGAAACCCAGACCGCCGTGGACGCAGCGCTGCGCTGGCTGGCGCTGCACCAAGAGCCGGATGGACACTGGGATGCCCGTCGCTGGGATGCGGAGAGCGCCCCTTTTGACAGCTCAAATGCCACCGCCAAAGCCACCGCAAGCATCCAGAAAAACGATGGCGCGGCGACCGCCCTGGCCACGCTGGCCCTGATGGGCGGCGGCAATACCCTGCGCAAGGGCGAGTATCGCGACAACGTGCGCCGTGCGGTGCAACACTTAATCGGCGTCCAGAACACCAAGACCGGCTTCTTCAGCGAGAACATGTACGAGCATGCCATCGCCACCATTGCCATCTGCGAAGCCTTCGGCCGCGCTCCGGACGAGAAGGTCGGCCTGGCTGCCCGCAAGGCCGTGGACGCCTGCGTCAGCTCCCCCGGCAAGGACGGCGGCTGGCGCTACGCCCCCAACCCGCCCTCCAGCGACATCTCCGTAACGAGCTGGTTCCTACAGGCCCTAAAGACCGCCAAGCTCTCCAACATCAAGTTCGATCATGCGGTCTTCTCCCGCGGCGTCACCTACCTCGATCAAGTCACGCACAACGGCGCCATGGGCAACTCCAGCGGCGCCGTGGGGTACGAATACAACCCCTCGCTGGATTATGGCAACGAAACCCCGGCCCTGACCTGCGCCGGCATGGTCATCCGGCAGTTCAACGGCATGGGTGTCAACCACCCCCTGCTGAAGAGCGCGGCGGAGATCACCAAAACCAAGCCGCCCGCCTGGAAGGAGAAGGACTTCTACCGCTGGTATTACGCCACCTATGCCATGCACAACATGGGGGGTGAATACCGCCTCTGGTGGAACAGCCGAATGCGCGAACTCCTGCTGAACAACCAGTCCAAGCAAGGCCATCAGAAAGGGAGCTGGAACCCAGAGCGCGAAAAGTGGATGCAGTCGCGCGTCATGACCACCTCCATCGGCGCGCTCTGCCTGGAAGTCTATTACCGCTACGGCGAAGCCCTCCAGAGCTTCGGCACCGTCCCGGAACTCGATGAACTGATATTCCAATAGCCCCCCCCGCCATTCTCATTATGGACTTATGGCGGCGGGTCCGGCGGGTCCACCCTACCAATACTGTGTGAAATCGAAGAATTATGGCAGGTAGGGCGGGGCCGCCGGACCCGCTGAGTGCCATATTGAGAATGGCTGGTCAGCCCGGTTCCCTATTGACAGCGGGGCCGCAAGATACGACACTGTCCGGCGATACGAAGCCCTAGCCGCGCGGGCTGGTCCGCACGGCCGTCGGCACCGTACCGGAGTCTACGCCGCATGAAGTACCTGCTTTGCGCCCTGCTGTGCTGTGTTACCTCGCCGCCGCCCAGACGTCCACCGTCCCGGTCGCGGCACAACCCGCGGCTCCGGCCGCCAAGGAGACCCCTATGACCATCGTGATCGAAACCACCCACGGCAATATCACCGCCGAACTCTATGCCGACAAAGCCCCGCTCTCGGTCAGCAACTTCCTCGCCTACGTGGATGCCAAGTTCTACGACGGCACGATCTTCCATCGTGTGATCAAGGGGTTCATGCTCCAGGGCGGCGGCTTCACCACCCAGATGAAACAGAAGGCCACGCAGGCTCCCGTCAAGAACGAAGCCGATAACGGGCTCACGAACGACCGCGGCACGCTGGCCATGGCCCGTACCATGGTCGTGGATAGCGCCACAGCCCAGTTCTTCATCAATCACAAGGACAATGGTTTCCTGAACCACACCGCCAAGAACGCCCAAGGCTACGGCTACGCCGTGTTCGGCAAGGTCACCGAAGGCATGGACATCGTGGACAAGATCGCGGCCGTGGAGACGGCCACGGCCGGCTCATTCCAGAACGTGCCGACCACACCGGTCGAGATCAAGTGCATCCGCCGCCAGGCCGCCGCCCCGGCGAAGTAAGATCTCGGCTTTCTACGAGCGCGCCACCCCCTCCTCGCAATGGTGGGGTCGGCGCGTGTTCGCCCCTGCGCCCCCTAACACCTGACACCTAACACCTCTCACCTGCCACCTGTCACGGCCCCCTTCCACCTACCACCTAACCCCTACCCCGAACCCCCGCCCATGTCAGCTACGCCCAAGCACCAGTACGACGAAAGCAAGATTCAAACGCTCTCCGCTGTCGAGCATATCCGCAAGCGCACCGGCATGTACATTGGCCGCACCGGCGATGGCAGCCAGTATGAGGATGGCATCTACATCCTCCTCAAGGAAGTCCTCGACAATGCCGTGGACGAGTTCATCATGGGGCACGGCAAGAAGGTGGAGATCCAGGTGGACTTCAACACCGGGGCCGTCAGCATCCGCGACTATGGTCGCGGCATCCCCCTCGGCAAAGTCGTGGAGTGCGTATCCAAGATCAACACCGGCGCCAAGTACAATGACGAGGTTTTCCAGTTCAGCGTCGGCCTGAACGGCGTGGGCACCAAGGCCGTCAACGCCCTGGCTACCAGTTTCTTTGTGCGCGCCCACCGCGAGGGCGAGTTCGCTGAGGCCCTCTTCGCCTGTGGCGAACTACAGAAGGAGAAACGTGGTAAGTGCCCCAACGAACGGGACGGCACCTTGGTGCAGTTCACGCCGGACGAAGCGATCTTTCCCAAATACCGGTTTCACGAAGAGCACATTCTGCGGCGTATGCGCATGTACGCCTACCTCAACGCCGGCCTGACGCTCCAGTTCAACGGCACGGCGATCGTCTCCGAAAACGGACTGCTCGACCTGATCCACGACGAAGCTCAGTTTGAAAAAATCTATCAACCGTTCCACTACCGCTCCAAGACCCTCGAAATCGCCTTCACCCACACCAACCGCTTCAGCGAGGATTACTACTCCTTCGTCAACGGACAGTTCACGAACGATGGCGGCACGCACCTGAGCGCTTTCAAGGAAGGGCTTGTCAAAGCCGTCAACGAGTTCAACAAGGGCGCAAAGTTAGAAGGCGATGACGTCCGCGAAGGGCTCATCGGCGCCGTGGCCATCCGCCTGAAAGACCCGATCTTTGAGTCGCAAACCAAGAACAAACTGGGCAACCAGGAAATCCGATCCGACTTGGTGTCCGAAATCAAGCGCGTGATCGAGGAGATGCTCCACCGCGACCCGCAAGAGGCCGCCAAGCTCCTCGCCAAGATCGAAGAGACCAGCAAGCTGCGCGCCGAACTCAATTCCGTCAAGAAGCTCGCCCGCGAACGCTCCAAGTCCGTCACCATCCGCGTCCCCCAACTCAAGGATTGCAAGCAACACCTCAAAAAGCTGCAGGGGACCGGCCTCGACACGATGATCTTCATCACCGAGGGGCAGTCCGCCGCCGGTTCCATCGTCAGTTGCCGCGATGTGGCCAAGCAGGCTATCTTCACGCTCAAAGGCAAACCGCTGAACGTCTGCGATTGCAAGCGCGACGCCCTCTACCGGAACATTGAAATCTACAATCTGATGTGCAGCCTCGATATCGAGCAGAGCGTCGACAACCTGCGCTACCAGAAGGTGATCCTCGCCACGGATGCGGACGTGGACGGTTTGCACATTCGCAATCTGATGATCACCCTGTTTCTGCGCTATTTTGAGCGTGTCGTGAAGGAAGGGCACCTCCACCTCCTGGAAACCCCCCTGTTCCGCGTGCGCAACAAGAAGGAAACCATCTACTGCTACGACGAGGCTGAGCGCAACGTCGCCATCGGCCGCCTCGGCAAGGGGCACGAAATCACCCGCTTCAAAGGACTGGGGGAAATCTCCCCCAAGGAGTTCGAAGCGTTCATCGGCGACAGCATGCGCCTGACGCCCGTGGACATGACGCAGGATTACGGCGTACCCGAAACAATCGAATTCTACATGGGCCGTAATACGCCGGAACGGCGGCAGTACATCATGGACAATCTGGTCATCAGCGAGGAAGTACTGTCGTGAGCAAGCCCCAGCGCAAAGCATCCACACCGCCACCCCACGCGGCCGCCGGCCCGGCGGCGCACGAGCACCAGGACCTGCCACCCGTGCAGGTCACACAAGACCTGCTGTTCGACCTGAACACGCTCCCCGCGGAACGAGCCGCCGCCAAAGCGGGCCAGCCAGACGCCCGCGCCTCAGCCGAGGAGCCGTTGCTCCCCACCGACCCGTCGGCCCCCATCTCCGACCACCTAGCCGTGACGCACGCCGCGCACACCGACCCCTCCTCCGAGCATTTCGTGCACCCCAGCGAACGCGGCCCGCTCGGTCGTCTGCTGGACAGCAACTTCCTGCAGTTTGCCTCGTATACGATTTGTCACCGCGCCATCCCCACCGTCGAAGACGGTCTCAAGCCCGTGCAGCGGCGCATCCTGCACTCCCTGTACGAGAAGGATGACGGGCGATTCATCAAGGTCGCCAGCGTCGTTGGTCACGCCATGCAGTACCATCCGCATGGCGACCAGTCCATTGCCGACGCCATCGTCAACCTCACCAACAAGCGCTACCTGATCGAGGGGCAGGGAAACTTCGGCAACATTCACACCGGCGACCCGGCCGCCGCCTCGCGATACATCGAATGCCGGCTGACCGAGTTGGCGCGCCACGAGCTGTTCAACCCCAAGACCACGCGCTATACCAAGAGCTACGATGGCCGTAACGAGGAACCGCTGCTGCTCCCCAGCAAGTTACCCCTGCTACTGATGCTAGGGGCGGAGGGCATTGCCGTCGGCCTCTCCACCGCCATGCTGCCGCACAACTTTATCGAACTGCTGGAGGCGCAGATCGCCATCATCCAGAAGAAGCCGTTTCAGGTGTTACCGGACTTCCAGACCGGCGGGCAGATGGACGTGCGCGAATACACGGATGGCCACGGACGCATCAAAGTCCGCGCCAAGATCGCCCCCCGCCAGAACAATCGCCTCATCATCACCGAACTCCCCTTTGGCCAGACCACCGAAGCGCTGGTGGAATCCATTGAAGAAGCCATCCGCAAGAAGAAGGTGCCGGTCCGGCAGATCAACGATTTCACCGCCGAGAACGTGGAGATCGAACTGATCCTCACGGCCGGCGCACCGCAGGAATCGGCCACCAAGGCGCTCTTCGCCTTTACCAACTGCGAAGTTTCGGTCAGCAGCCGGCCGGTGGTCCTGTTCGAAAACCGCCCGCGCGAAATGCCGGTCTCCGAGATCCTGAAAGCCAACACCGCACAACTGCTCGTGCTGCTGCAACGGGAGCTCGAAATCCGCCAGGGCGAACTGCAGGAGGAGTTCCACCATAAGACGCTGGAACGCATCTTTATTGAAGAACGCATCTACAAACGCATCGAAGAGTGCCGCACCTACGAACTGGTGCAGCAGGCCGTAATCGAAGGGTTTGTGCCGTTCCGCAAACGCCTGCGCCGCGACGTCACCCACGAGGATGTCGCCAAGTTGATCCAGATCCCGATCCGCCGCATATCCCTCTACGACATCAACAAGAACCGCGAGGAGATCGAGAACATCCTCAAAGAACTGGCCGAGGTCGAAGAGAACCTCACGTCGCTGCGCGCCTATGCCGTCAAATACCTGAAGAATCTGATCAAGAAATACAAAGACCAGTACCCCCGCCGCACCGGCATCGTCACCTTCGGCGAGATCGAGATCCGCTCTCTCACGGCCACAGAACTGACACTGAAAATCGACCGGGAAAACGGGTACATCGGCCACGACATTCGCAACGCCGAAGCGCTCTTCCAGTGTTCATCCCTCGATAAGATCATCGTCTGCTGGGAGGATGGCCGCTATAAGGTCATGCCCCCGCCTGACAAGTTCTTCGTGGACAAGAACATGCGCTACTGCGCCATCTTCGACCGCGACCGGCAGATGACCTGTGTCTACACGCAGAAAGATCACGGTTTCTCCTACGTGAAACGGTTCACCTTCGGCGGTGCCATTCAGAACAAGGAGTACCGTCTCGCGCCCGAGAACTGCGAGTTACTGTTGCTACAGGAAGGGACGCCGGAAACCCTCTACCTCAAGTATCGGCCTGCCAAATCACAGCGTATCAACCAGCAGGCTTTCACCCCCTCGGAAGTGATGGTCAAGGGTGTGGCCTCCCGCGGTATCCAGATGACCTCCAAGGCGATCGCCAAGATCGACACCCAGAAACCGCGCTGGTGGGAGAACGACGCCGAGTCGCCGAGAGGCGTGCTGCTCTAGTTGATCAGGGCGACATGCCCAAGCGTTTCTCCAGCATCGCATCCCGTGGGATCCCCAACCGGCGGGCATGCTGATAGTACGCTTCGGCGTCGGCCCGTTTCTCCGGCGTCATCTCCAGCAGCAGATAGGCCATATTGATATGCGCCTGCGGCAGCTCCGGATGCGCCTTCAACACCTTGTCCAGGGCCAGCAGCGCATCGAAGTAACGACCGGCACCACAATACGCGCCGGCCGCCAGCAACAGCACGGCCTCATCCTCCTCCGCGTCGCGCACCCCTTCGATGGTCACAATGGCATCATCATACCGCCCCTGCTGCACCCGCACCGTCGCCATCAGCAGCAGCGCCCGACGATTCGTGGGCTCCGCCCGGAGCACCTTAATCAACGATGGTACCGCCTCCGCCGGATGATCGCCCGTGATGAAGCGCTGCGCAATCGCCAGCTCCCGACGCACATCCACCGGTTCCTCCAGCATGGCCATGCGCGCCTCAGCCTGCGACGGTGTCGGCACCTCGCGCTCGCGGGCCAGCCCCGTGGGGTGTGTGATCGCCACAGGCCCCTCCGGCTTGGCCTTCTCCCGCGCGACATTCTGAATCTGCTCCACCTGACTGGCGCAATACGAGAGGCGGAAGCGCACCAGACCGTTCTGCAGGTTGGGGCTGAGTTGCTCGGCCTGCCGGTACTGCTCCGCGGCCGCCTGGTAATACTGGGCGGCCTTACCCATGTCGCCGGCACGCCAGACTTCGTCCCCGGCCTGCACCTGGGCATTCGCCTGGCTAGCCAGTTTCTCGGCTTTCGCTGTGTCGGTCTCATTAAAAGGCCAGACCGCCTGCACCGCCGGCGTCACGCCAAGCAAGAGCGCCACCAACAGCATGCCACGCAGGAAGCGGATTGACATAAAGAGCTCCGGTCTGGTCGCGACTCCAGCCTGCCGGTTTCTACACCCGGATCTGGCCGGCCTGCGCCATGGCGCGGGCTTCCACACTCTGAATCTCCACAAAACCTTGCGAACTGACCGGATTGAGCCCGGCGCTCGCTTCCATCGAAGAGTCCGCCTCGTTGTACAGCGAGGCCGGGCATTCGCGTAGCGCATGGAACCAAACGTTCCCCTTGTAGAGACCGACCGATACCACACCGCTGGCATGTTGCGCGAACACCCCGATGGCCGCCCGCGCTGCCTGCGTCACGGGATCAAAATAGCGTCCGTCATAAATCTGGTCCGCCACCAGCTTGGAGAGCTGCTGGAACAGCAACGTGGCGCGGCGATCCAACACCGCCTGGTAGAGGAACCGCAGGGCCGTACCGAGCAACTCCATGCCGGGCGCCTCATAGACACCCCGACTCTTCGTGCCGACCACGCGATTCTCCAGCGCATGCTTCATCCCGATGCCATTGCGCCCGCCGATCTGGTTGGCCAGTACCATGGCTTCGATCGGGGTTACTTCCCGGCCGTTGATCTGCACCACGCGGCCGTGCACAAAACGCACCGTCACCTCCTCCACCCGGTCCGGCGCCTGCATGGGCCACACGCCCATCGTCGGCTGCACAATGGTCATGGGCGTCTCGATGCTCTCCAGATCCTCGGCCTCGTGCGACAACCCCGCCAGATTGGCGTCCGTCGAATACTTCTTCTTGCCGCCAACCGGTGCCGGAATGCCAAAGCGCACCAGATACTCCGCCATCTGTGTTCGTCCGGGAAACTGCCGCAACAGCTCCGGATCACGCCAGGGGGCATACACGCGCATCTTCGGCGCCAGCACATTGGTGTAGCGCTCGAAACGCATCTGATCATTCCCGCGCCCCGTGGCGCCATGCGAAAGCACCGTGCAGCCGCGCTTCTGCATCTCCGCCAGCAACCCGCGCACCGTAACCGCCCGGGCAATGCCGGTCGAGTTCCAATACCCGCCATCGTACATCGCCTGCGCTTCCAACACTTCAAAGCAGGCCTGCGCCATGGCCTCCTTGAGGTCCACAATCACCGTGTCCACGCCACAGGGTGCCATACGCGCATGGATATCGTTGATATCCTTCTCGTCCGGCTGCCCCAGGTCCGCGGCAAACGCCAGCACCGTGACACCCTCTTCAATCATCCGTTTGGAGATGGTACGACTATCCAACCCGCCCGACACACAGGCGCCCACTTTTTCGGTCTTCAGATCAGCCAGCGTAAGCGACATGACAACTCCCTGTTAAATAGCGTGCATTCTAGCGTTTGCGCCATCAAACCGCAACACGCGATGATGCTTATGGAGGGCGGAAGATTGGGGGGGGGATGCATGGAAGATTGGGAAAACCACGAATACTGGCAGTTTCCTGCGAGCCCTGAGCGGGGCCGCAACCGCACGCGGCGCGTGATGCAGCAATTCCAGGCCGCGGATGTAGATTGACCAGGCTGACGCGGGCCTGCCCCATCTCCAGTCTTCCAGTCTTCCAGTCTTCCGCTGGCTCTTACTTCCACACACCATGTACGGCGTGGCCGCAGGCGGGGCAGGCGCCATCACATAGCCGGTTTTCCAAAATGGCGTAGCGCCGCCGGCGGATCAGCACCTGCCCGCAGCCGGCACACGCGGTGTCTTCCCCACCGGGCAGATCCAGATTCCCCACATACACATGCCGCAACCCCTCGGCATGCGCGATCTCACGCGCCCGCACCAGCGTTGCCACCGGCGTCGGCGGTAGCTCGGTCATCTCATGCAGCGGAAAGAAGCGCAAAAAATGAAACGGTGTTTCCGCACCCGCGTGCGCCACCACCCAGCGGCACAAATCCCGCAACATGTCATCCGAGTCATTACACGTCGGAATCACCAGATTGCTCAACTCCAGGTAGACCCCCTCCGCGAGCAAGATCTCGATCGTGCGCAACACCGGTGCCAGCGAGGCGCCGCAAACCTCCCGATAGAACGGATCGGACATGGCCTTGATGTCCAGCGTGACCGCATCCAACACCCGGCAAAGCTGGCGCAACGGCTCCGGGTTCACATAGCCCGCGGTGACGATGGCATTGCGCACCCCGGCCTCCCGGCAAGCGCGGGCGCAATCGCAGGTATACTCAAAACAGACCAATGGCTCGGTATATGTGTAGGCCACGGCAGCACACCCCTGCTGCCGGGCCAGCACGGGCACCTGCTCCGGTGGCAGGTCGTGTGCCGGCGCCTCCTCGGGGCGCGCCTGGGAGATCTCCCAGTTCTGGCAGTTCTGGCAATGCAGATTGCACCCCACGGTCGCCAGCGAGAAGATCCGGGAGCCAGGCAAATAATGAAAGAACGGCTTTTTTTCAACAGGATCCACGGCCAGCGAGCAAGGCCGGCCGTACGTCAAGCATTGCACCCGCCCCTCACGATTCGCGCGGATCCGGCAATCACCGCGCCCGCCCGGTGGCAGCAGACACATCTTGGGACAAATCAGACATCGTACCGCCCCCTGGTTGGTTGCTTGCGTCATCGCACCCCCGCTTCCTATTTCCTTCGTCCCCATGCCCCACGCGACACTCCGGCACATTCGCCAGGCGATTACAGAACCGCGCCAGCACAAACAAAAAGTCGGCCAGACGGTTCACATACATGACGGACTCCAGCAGCACCCCGGCCCCATCGGCCGGCGTCTGCCGGGCCAGCGTAGCCAGCTCCCGCTCCACCCGGCGGCAGACGCTGCGCGCGACATGCGTAACCGCCGCGGCCCGGCACCCCCCCGGCAGCACGAACCCCTCCCACGCAGGCAATTCCGCCACCATCGCATCAATCCAGCGCTCGATTCGGGCACTCTCCTTGGCGCCCACGGGGCGGACCCGCACTTGCCCCTCCAGCCGTCCCTGCAACTGCGCCACGGCCGCCACACTAAACAACTCGCTCTGCACCTGTCGCACCTGCATCGCCAGTTCCGGCCGGTCGACCGGGGCCTCCGCCGCCACCACCCCCAACCAGGAAACCAATTCATCCACCGCACCGCCCACCTGAATCCGCGGGTCATCCTTCCAAACCCGTTGTCCACTCAATAACATGGTACGCCCATCATCGCCGTGGCGGGTATAGATATCCATTAGGCCCCTCGCGTTTCGTGTGTCATAACTGTGGGCATTGTACGCCGCCCCTGCCACCCGCTGCAACTGAATCCGACTTCGTGGGGCGCATCCCTGTTCCCCTTGCTTTGCGTTGTAGTGTTGTAGGCCGCAACTCCGGTTGCGGCCCATTCCATGGCCGGAACCGGAGTTCCGGCCTACTGAACGCAACTCTGTAATGAAACAAGGATGCGCCCGCCTTCGTGGTGAACCCGGATGGGGTCGCGTCCCCCCTCCCTCCCCCCCTCTACCGTGGTGCCAATCGACGGGGCGAACACGACCGGCCAACATCACAAAAAATGATTCTCACTCCCGGTTTGCCTCACCCGACACAACCTGCTATAGTGCCGCACTTTCTTTTCACCACCGGAGAAGCGTCGCATGCCCCTCATACTCGGATTACCCAAAGGCAGCCTTCAGGAAGCCACCTTCAACATGATGAAGAAGGCGGGGTTCACGCTGCAAGTCGGCTCCCGATCCTACATCCCAAGCGTGGACGACCCGAACCTGCAGTGCCGCCTCATCCGGGCCCAGGAGATCAGTCGCTACGTGGAACTCGGCGTGCTGGATGCCGGCATCACCGGCTACGACTGGATCTACGAAAACAACTCCGACGTCGTGGAAGTGGCGGAACTGCTTTACGCCAAGCAGGGGCTGCGCCCCGTGCGTTGGGTCGTCGCCGTGCCGACCGATTCCCCGATTAAGACCGTGCAGGACCTGAACGGAAAGCGCATCGCCACCGAAGCCGTCGGCCTCACCAAACGCTACCTCGCCCAACACAATGTCTCTGCCACCGTGGAGTTTTCCTGGGGCGCCACGGAAGTCAAGGCGCCGGAACTGGTGGATGCCATTGTCGAACTGACCGAGACCGGCTCCTCCCTGCGGGCCAATAACCTGCGCATCATGGATGTGGTTCTGGAATCCACCACCCGCCTGATCATGAACAAGCAGGCCTGGCAGGATCCCGCTAAGCGCGCCAAGGTGGAACAGATCGCCCTGCTACTGGCGGGGGCGTTGGCCGCCGAAACACGCGTCCTGCTCAAGATGAATGTGCCGGCCAACAATCTGAAAGCCGTCATCGCCATTCTGCCCGCCCTCCACACCCCCACCGTCAGCCCGCTCAATGACGCCGGTTGGCATGCGGTGGAGTCGGTAGTGGAAGAGCGCGTCGTGCGCGAAATCGTCCCGCCGTTGCGCAAAGCGGGTGCGGAAGGTATTATTGAATTGCCGTTGAACAAGGTGGTGCTGTAGATCCGCGAACGGATCACAACATCTAGACGAGGAGAAGAACCGTGGGATCCATTAAGAAGAAACGCCGCCAGAAGATGTCGAAGCACAAGTACAAGAAGCGCCTGAAGGCTAATCGCCACAAGAATAAGTAGCCTCTCACGAGGCCGGCAAACCCGGCGGCCTGTATTTTTGGCCGCCGGAACAGGCGCAGCATCCGCCATGCGGGCTCGTCTACATATTGCACGCCACCAACGGTGCGGCCTTTTAGGTCGCATGACAGTTTGGTATTTAAGCATTGTGTCGGCTATCCTAGCCGGGACATGCCTGCTGGGCTGTGCTAGCAGTCACCGCAACCCGTATCGGGACATGCCGCGCGATAGCCAACAAGCGCAGGCTTTGGCCCATTATGTCACCGGGTTGCTGTGGGAGTCCAATCGCAACGGCACCGCCGATGTGGCGCAGGCTTTTGCCGCCGCCCACCGACTTGACCCGGACAGCCGCCCGCCGCTGGACGCGCTTGTCATTCGCCTCCTGCAGACCGGCCAAACACACGAGGCTCTGGATCAACTAGAGGCGTTCTGCCGCCAACACCCCGCTGACGTCACGGCTCGTACCGATCTGGCTCGGCTCGCAGAAGTGAACCATGAATTCGCGCGCGCCGCCCAGGCATACGACGAAGCCTACCACCTGCAACCGGATGACCTGCCCCTAGCCTTTGCCAGAATCCGCGTATTGTTTGGCGACGGGCGCGATGGCGAAGCGCTCAAAAGCATGCGGCGGTTGTACCGCGAACATCCCGGTCTGGATACCCGCAGCCTGCCCGCCTACTGGGCGATCCAGTTCAACCGTCGGGCCCCATCCGCCCCACGCGCCCTCCCCTGCCTCGAACTGGCCTGCGAAATTACCACCAGTGCCACGCAACGCGTCGCCATGCGCTTTCTGTACGGCGAAGTGGCGTTGGCAACGGGACAGACCAATCTCGCCATCCAAGCCTTTCAGGACACCCTTGCGCTGAACCCGCAGCATCTTCGCGCCGTCACCAGCCTGGCACGCGTCCTCTATCAGGCCCACGGTGCCGCCGCCATCACCGCCCAGATGCGGCAAGTGCGTAATGCCGCCACCGATGTACCCGGTCTGCTCACGCTGGCCGCCTTGCACCTTGCGGCCCAGGATCGTACCAACGCCGCCGCGGCGCTCGCCCGCACCCGGGATGCCCTGCGCGCACAACAACTGCGCCCACCGTCGGACTTTTATCTCCTATACGGCGCCACGCTCGACGAATTGGGGCGGCGAGACGAAGCCGCCGAACTCTTGCTGGAAGCCTTGCGCCACCACCCCCGCGCGCATCTTCTCATGAACTACCTGGCCTATCTCTGGGCCGTGGCCAATGTGCACATCGAAACAGCCGCCCACTGGGCACAACTAGCCGTAAAACTGGCCCCTCGCAACGGCGCCTACCTCGACACGCTCGGCTGGGTGCGCTTCCGCCAGCAACGCCTGGAGGAGTCGCTCGACCTGCTCCTGCGCGCCCGGGCACAACTCCCCGACGATCCCACCATCCTCGATCATATCGGCGATGTGCTGGCCAGCTTACAACGCACCCCTGAGGCCGCCGCCTACTGGATCCGCAGCTATGCGCTCGACCCCCGGCAACCGCCGGTTGCAGACAAACTCCGCGCCGCCGGCGTCAACCCCGACACCATTCCACGCCTCGAACCGCGCGCCATCGCCCCCGACCCTGAAGACTTGGATGATGAATAAACCTAGAACCGTAAGTTGAGCATCTCTTTGGCTGTACGAATCAGGTGCCGCAGCAGACCACACACGGCAGCGCGGAGGTGCTCCCCGGTGGGCTGGCCCCACCGGAAGCAAAGATCTGCGA
>CAIOST010000354.1 GCA_903861045.1 uncultured bacterium
AGACACTTCGTCCCACACTTCGTCGCACACTTTGTCGTCTACGCTTCGTCGTACACTTTGCAGGCTCTTCCAGTTCGGCGCCTTGAGCCTGGCCCCCGCTTCACCTTCAATGAAAAATCCCCCCACAAACCCGGAAGCGCCCACCTTTGGCGGCTGGTGCATCGCTAGGTTGGCAGTCTGAGATATACGTTGTCAGTGCTCGGGCCGCCTGCCTTGAAGTGCTTTACGCGTCTTGTCTGGGTCACGGCGGAGGTCCAGCACTCGACAGACAACGACCAAGTCATGCTCGTGTGTGTAGTACACCGCGTATGGAAACCGCTTGGATAAAAGTCGATGGTATCCAAACACCCTCGGATGAATGCCGGCGTAGAGCACGAGCGAGTCGATGTCCGAAAACAAGGAATCGAAGAAATACACGCCAAGTCCCGTTCCCTGCTGCTCATAAAAGAGACGGGCCGAGTGCAGATCAGCCACGGCCGAAGCGAGGATCTTGATTCTCATTCAAAACGCATCCTGAGTTCCCGTTTGGCCATTTCCCAGTCTGCGATCCGTTCCTGCCCGGCGGCGACCCTGGCTCCGGTTTCCTGAAGAGCGGCCTCATGCCATGCAGGCGATTCCACCGCGGGCTCGGCATGTGACAAATCATCCCAGATTGCCTCCATGGTCTGGAGTTTCTCGACACGGGTCATTCGGTCAAGTTGGATGGAGGTAGTCATTGCTCCAAATTATAGACCTTCTGGTCCCAATCATCAATCTCCGCATCCGCCCTATTTTCTCTACGACCGACCTGCGTTTGATACGTTTGATACGGCCTATCCGGCGGAGTATTCCGCAGAATCATTCGATGGCTGACTTGATCGCGGCGGCGAACACCGGCCACCGGCATGGGCTCTAGCCGCCGGCAGTCCCTAATCGACGACTGGTCCACGCGCCATCCGCACGCCGGTTTTCCGGCATTTTGGGCAGTAGCGAAGATCCGTCTTCACGTCCTGGATCTGGCTGCGAGCCTGCGTAAGCATGGTTGCGGCGGCCGGGTGGTAAAGACCATAGGCGCGGCTGGTGTGGAGCCATGGTTGTGATTTCACAATATGTGTGCCCTGGGCCGCGGTGCGGCAGGTGGCGATGCACCAGACGCCGCGCCATTCCCGTTCAGACAAGTCGTGTCCTTCGCGCTCGGCCAGCACGGTAGGTAGATGATCATCAAAAATGTTGCGGATCACACCTCGCATGGCGCACCTCACAGCAGCAGCGCTGTCGGACCGCTGAATGCGCTGGCGCAGGGCGGGTGAGGGGGCCGCAAACACTTACACGGTTCACTTACACGCGCACACTTACACGGTTCACTTACACGACCCGCTTGCTCGGTGAGGGACTAGCGTGTAAGGGCGTCGAGCGTGCCGTGTAAGGGGGCACGTGTAAGGGTAGCAAGTAAGGGGGCAAGGAGGCGTCAGACTGACGATCCCTCTGGTCGTGGCAGATTACGATTACGATTAGGTTCAGCGTGGGAGGGCGAACCTCCCGGTGAGCCGCACAGGCGCCGCGCCAGGACACGTGTTCGGCTCGGCGGGAGCCTCGCCCTCCAGGTGCCTCGCTCGCGCAGCGCAGGGCGAGGCCAGGTGCGAGGCTACATGTTTTAGACGACAAAGCGGCAGGCGGGTAATCCCGACGAACATGGCTCCGGATGCTAGAGGTTGGGCCGGCAACGACTCCTGAACCCCGAACCCTCCGCTGGCAAAAACAGCGGTTTTGCCAGCGCCTACGATCAGCGCTGCGCTTGCCAGGCGGCAGCTTCGCGCATGAAGGCCGCCGGATCGGCGAGCGGAATGACGCGGCCGGGCGTGGTGAGGTCGCTCTCGGAGAGGATGCAGCCGTGGCTGTCGTCGAGCATCAGCCCGAGGAAGTCGCCTTCGGCGGTGACCAGGCAGTCGCCGGCCTCGGGGCGCGCTGCGGCGCTGACGGTAAGGTTGCGCGCCAGAAAGTTGATCCAGCCGCGATAGGTCTTGCGAATCACCAGGAACCCCGGCCGGTTCAGGTCCAGCGCGACTTCCACCGGCGCGCCCAGCCCCTCGGCGGAGTGTTTGAAGAGATAGATATCCCGCACGCCGCGCTTGTCCAGCGCCGCGCGCCCGAGCAGCGGCGTCGGCGTGATGCCCGGTAGCGCGGTGCCGTCCGGCAGGCGCACAAAGGCCACGCTTCCTTCGCCGGCAGCCACCATCAGCGGTCCCGGCACGGCGCGTACCGGCGTGTTGGTGCCGGGTGGCCTGAGCCGGAGATGCACCGCGGTGACGCGATAATCCGTCGGCCAGGCGAGGCTCAGCTCTTCGGCCTGCACCGCCAGCCAGGTGCCTCCGGCCGCGGCAAAGAGTGGCGCGTGCAGGGTTGCCTGCGCGGCATACGGTTTGGCGGACCGGGCTGCGCTGTCGGTGCCAGCGCGCTGGGCGCGCAGGGTGATGTCGAGTGCCACGCGCGCATCGCGGAAGCGGGCAAAGGGGCCCACCTGTCGCGCTTCGGTGCGCGCCAGTTTCGCATCCACCTGACTCAACCCGCCGGCCATGGCCAGTTGCTGGGTTTGTATGGTGCTGAGGCCAGAACCCAGCGCCATCGTATCGGCGCTGAGTTCGGACCACATGGCGCGCTGGTCGCGGCGGATCTCCTCGGTGGTCTGGCCGACGTCGCGCTGGGCTTTGGCGAGTTCGTGAAGTTCGCGCTGCAGGGCGGCCTGCTGGCTGGCCAGTGTTTCGTTCTGTTTCTGGATGGTTGCTTCCTGGTGGTCCAGGCGGGTGCGCAGTTGCTGCGCCTGGCCGGCTAGGACGTTCTTCTGTTCCAGCGTCTCCTGCAGGCGGCGCGCGACGTCGGCCTTCTGGGCCGTGACCGCGTCGCGTTCGGTTAACAGGGTGGCGCGGGTCTCCTGCGTCTGGCGCAGCGTTTCCGCCTGCCGCGCGAGCTCGGTGCGCCACGACTCCTCCTGGCGGGTGCGCTCGTTGTGCAGCGCGGTCATAGCGTTCTGGCTTTCGGCCAGTTGACGCTCCTGGGTCGCCACGCGGGTGGCGAGCTGCGCCTTCTGCTCGGCGAGCGTCTGCGCATGGCCGGAGAGAGCGGACAATTGGTCGGCCTGCGCGGATAACCGGGCGGCCGCCGCTTGCTGCTGGTACTCCTGCGCCCACTGCTCTTCCATGGCCAGCAGGGCGGCGGGGGCGAACTCCGGCGCCACCTCCACTAGCGGCAACCGGCGCGCGGGACGGCGCACCTCCGCCGGCAACCCCGGCCCGCTGATGAACAGCAGGAGCGAGGAGACCAGAAAATCCATGATGATGATGAGCAGGGCCGGTTTCATCGGGACACCTGGTGAATAAGCTTTTCGCGCAGCGGATAGAGGTAGGCCACGCGCAGGATCACCGCAAAGATGATCCCCACAAAGGTGGAGCCGTAGGCCAGGAAGCGGCTGACGCCGGCGCCGAAGGTGGTGATCAGGAGGAAGGCGAAGATCGTCAGGGCCAGTCCGCAGTACAGCGGCAGATCGAAGAAGATGTCCAGGTTTTCCAGTCGCCGGAGCTTGAGCGCGGCACCGGCCGCGTCGTCCGCGGCGCCGCCTTTATGGGCCACGCCGGTGGGGGGTGTGCCCAGTTCCACCTCCCGCAGCTTGCGCCGGGCGATCCAGTAGCAGCCCCCCTGTACGATCAGGATCGCGAGCAGCAGCAGGACCAGCGAGGCGGTTTGGCTCTGTTCCGGCGGGGTGACGGCTGCGCTGGTGATTGTCGCGGCGCCCCCGCTGCCGGCGGTCACTTCCGGGGTGGCGCCGGGTGCACCGCTGGGGAGCGGCGTCACGGCCGGGAGCATCAGCAGCAGACAGATCGCCACGGCGCCCAGCACAATGGCCAGCCAGTAGGCGCGGAACAACTGTCCGGTGCCGAGCCCGGCCAGCGGAGTGGCAGGTGCAAAGGTGTCGCGGAACAGCGGCCAGGGGATGAGCAAGGCGATGAGCGCGGCGCAGAGCAGCGCCACGAGTGCGTATTTGATCAGCAGGGCCTGCCGGCCGAGCTGGTCCTGCTGGGCCTGCCACCACGCACCGCCGAGCACCTGGCGCGGCGCGGTGGCGGACAGCGTATTGAGGGTGGCGGCCGGCAGTGCGGGATCGTGGAGCACGAGCTGTACCCCGGGGATCCCTTTGGCCAGTGCGGCATGCAGGTTGCGCAGGCCCGTCACACCGTGCTGCATCACAAAGCCGATGCAGCGGCTGTTCAGTTCTGGCGCGGCCAGCTCGGTGACTGCCAGGATTTGGGCCAGTTGGTGGGCGCTATCCGGCGTGGCTACGGCTATGCGCGTCAGCAGCTTGACCTGATCCACGCTGGTGGCATTGCGCAACAGGATCAGGAAGACCGCCCACGACTTACACGGCCGGCCCAGTTGCTGGATGGGCATGACGGCCTCTTGTACGGCAAAAGCGGCCAACGCATTGGTGGGGTCTGCCTGCACGAAATGCAAAGCCTGACTGAGTTGATTGATCAGCGCGGCGCCGAGCGCGTGGTGGGCGTGTGCGGCGGCCGCCAGCGTCAGCGCGGAACCGGCGGGCGCGAACACGGCGGTCACGGCACCCCGCGCTTGCTGCACGAGTGTCTGGAACGCCTCTGGCTTGCTGTCGGTTTGCCAGGCGCGGGCACCGCCGCCATAGGCAAAATAGTCAGCCACGGACTGACCGGCCAGCCCCTGGTAGTTGTTGGCGCCGGTAGTCGGCTGTGTCAGGCCGAAGGTGGTGAGCGCGCCCCCGGGCGTGGTGTCATCGCGCAGGGCGGCCAGGTAGCCGGCGCGCAGTTGTGTGCAGGCGGTGGCACCCGCCAGTTGTTGTTCGGTGGCATAGTCCAGCAAGAGCAGCGCCACGCCCTTCTGCCCGGTCAGCCAGGCTTGCGAGGCCAGCACGGTAAAGTCCTTTTCCGCCAAACGCGGATATTGTTGTTCGGCGCGGTTGGCCGGTGTGTCCGGCAGTTGCAGCAAGATCAGCACACCCACGCCTAGCAGGACCAAGCATAACACGCGGATCAGCTTCATATCGTATTTCTCCCGAAACTACTCAGCGAGGGTTCAGGGTTCGGGGTTCAGGGAAAACCTGGCGATGCGCCCGCCTGTGTTCGACCAGATCGCCGTACCCCAAAGGCGCGACCGTACTGGCGGTGAAATCCGGCCTGAACCCTGAACCCTATCCTCCTGAGTCGTTACTATCTCCCACGCGGCCTATTCTATCATAACTTGGCCGAGGGGAAACAGTTTGCGCGCAGGTGTTTAGGTTTCCGGTTTCAGGTGCCAGGTGTCAGGGTTCAGTTGGGCTGCGGAATGGCCGGAATACCGGCCATTCCGATGGTTTCAGCAATGAGAAACCAAAAGGTGTCTCAGATCAGTCGGGCCTCTGGCGTGGGGCTGCCAGATGAATCGGAGCATGAAAAACGTTCCTCCATCTTCGTCCCACGCGTTGTCGTATACGCTTCGTCGCAAGACTTTGTCGAGGCTGCCATTCCCCGGCCTGCAAAGCCCGCGTACACGGTGCGGGCAACCGCAGGAGCGAACCGCAAATTGCCGAATGTTGAGGTCCGAATCATGAAGTCGAGCACGGGGGGCCCGAGGGGTCAGACCTTGGGGGCCCGAGGGGTCAGACCTTAAATATTAGAAACTGGTTGCATGCGTGGCCGTCGACGGGGGGCCCGAGGGGTCAGACCTTAAATATTAGAAACTGGTTGCATGCGTGGCCGTCGACGGGCTAGAATGGGAGGCATGGCAAGGAAAGTGCGAGTGGAGTATCCTGGGGCGATCTACCATCTGACGGTAAGGGGCAATGGTCGGGCCGAACTGTTTGAGGATGATGACGACCGCCGGTATCTGCTGGGACAGATCGCGGAGGCGGCGTCCACGTACCAGGTGCGCATGTAGCTGTTCTGTATAGGGGTTTGACACAGCGCGCCGCGGCACCCCTGCTGGGGGTGCGAACCGGCGCGGCGGTCTGTTGCCAGTTGCGCAAACTGCCCCAACTCCAAAAATCTGACGCGGTCTTGCATAGCGTCGTGAGGAAAATTGAAAAGCGTCTGGACAAACCCCAGCGACAGCAGCTTTAAATCTAACGCTTAAGGTCTGACCCCATGAGGGGTCCCAAACAGGGCACATCTGATGATCGAATTCATTCAGCAATACAGCCCCATCACGCAGGCGCTGATGGCAACGCTCTTCACGTGGGGCGTGACGGCGGCGGGAGCGGCGCTCGTCTTCTTCACCAAGACTGTCAGGCCAAGACTCATGGATTCGATGCTTGGCTTCGCGGCTGGAGTTATGATTGCTGCAAGCTTCTGGTCATTGCTCGCGCCGGGCATCGAAATGGCGGGACAGATGGGGCAAATCCCCTGGCTGACTGCCGTCATCGGATTCATGGTTGGCGGGATCTTCATGAGACTGGCTGACCGGGTTCTCCCGCATCTTCATCCAAGTATGGCGATGGGGCAAAGCGAGGGGATAAAAACATCCTGGCAGCGAAGCACGCTGCTGGTCCTTGCGATTACATTGCACAATATTCCTGAGGGTCTTGCGGTCGGAGTTGCTTTCGGGGCTGTGGCGGCCAATCTTTCCTCTGCAACCCTGGGCGGGGCCATTGCGCTGGCAATCGGAATTGGCCTCCAGAATTTTCCCGAAGGGGCTGCGGTGTCATTGCCGTTGAGGAGAGAAGGAATGGGGCGGACGAAGAGCTTCCTGATGGGGCAGGCGTCTGGCATCGTCGAACCCATTGCAGGCGTAGTCGGAGCCGCATTTGTCCTGCACATGCAGAGCATCCTGCCCTACGCGCTCTGCTTTGCTGCCGGTGCAATGATTTTTGTAGTGGTGGAAGAGTTGATCCCGGAATCTCAACGGAACGAGGCAAACATTGACCTGGTGACCATGGCAACCATGGCGGGCTTTGCGGTGATGATGATCCTGGATGTGGCACTGGGATAATGATTGTGACCTGAGATCAAAACAGGAAGCGCCTGAGCATGGACTGGCCACAATCAGCGTCCGATTAGTCGGATAACTTAGTCTAAAAGACGGCCGCAACGGGAGGCCGGCAATGTGTGCGGTCTGGTCTTTGGATAGGCCCCAAGGGGGGCGCTTATTACTACCAGTACGCTATGGCCCTGCAGTTGCAATGAGCGAGAAACAGGCCGCACCCACGGCTACTGCCTCTCCATCCGTGGACAGGCAGGATGTTGATTCCGGCATTACGATGAAAGCCTGCAGTCCCGCGGCAACCTGTTCCAGCCGCATTACCGCAGCCAATTTCAGACAGGATTAACAAGATTAAACAGGATGGCTCACGCCACAATCCTGCAAAATCCTGGTAATCCTGTCACATAAAGAAGGCTTCACCGCTCCTAGTGGTATGTCCCCGAAATGACTAGACCGTTGATGGGCATCCGCGTTTCGTTGCCCCCGCTTTGATTCACCAACCGCTACGCTGGAGACACGGAGGCACGGAGCTGGCGTAGCGTTTCCGTGCCCTCTTCCGGAGGACTGTTGCGCGGATTTGCCACGCTGTGCGGCCATGAGCGATGGATAAATTACAGATTATCTGGCCGCACAGCGTGGCAAATCCGCGCAACACTCGAAGTGGAGTGATGGCAGAGCGTGGACGAATGATCATTGACCTCTCTGTGCCATCTTCTCCGAGTCTCCGTGCCTCCAGCGCAGCGGGTGGTAAACGCTTCAACGGGTTAGCTATTTCGGGGACACTACACTAGCCGCCTGCCAAAGCTACTGAGCATGCCTGCCGACAGGGCGGGGCCGCCGGTCCCGGCGCAGCCTGTCACGCGTGTCCGGCTCGGCGGGAGCCCTCCCCCCTGATGAAATACATTGAATTTTCGGTTGCGATGACCGAGATTTCAAGGGTGCCTCCTGGGAGGGCTTTGTTATCGATCAACTGATCCGCCATCTGGGTGCCGACCGAGAGGAATGCTTCTTCTGGGCGACCCACAGCGGCGCGGAACTCGACCTCCTCGTGGTGCGTGGCAACCGGCGCTGGGGTTTTGAAATCAAACACTCGTCCGCCCCAAAACTCACGCCGTCGATGCGCCACGCCGTCGCCGATCTGCGCCTTGACCACCTTACGGTCATCCATGCCGGTGAGCATGCGTTCCCTCTGGCCGACACGATCACAGCCGTCCCCCTGCTGAACATGCTTCCGTCCATCCCCCCGCTGGACCTCAACTAGGGGTAGCGTGGGACTAAGAAAGCGACGAAGTGTGGCGTGGCATGGATAGGAGCATCAAGCACTTTGTCCCACACTTCGTCGCACACTTTGTCGGCTACGCTTCGTCGCACACTTTGTCGGCTCTTCCAGTTCGGCGGCTTGAGCCTGGCCCTGCTGCACCTTCCATTAAAAATCCCCCCACAAACCCAGTAGCGCCCGGCGCCCCTTCGGCAGGCTCCGGGTATCCCGCGCGACGCCGCTTGGGCGGCCGGCTGGTTTTCGACAGTGAGCCTCAGGCAAACGATCTTTTTCGGACAGGATGAACAGGATGTTTCAGGATGGCTGTCGCCTATGTCGGCCATTCCGGTAGACGCGTACGGCGACGATTACGGTGGACGATTTGGCCTGCTCACCTCGTCAATCGTAATCGTCGCCGTAATCGTCAACCGAACTCCCAGCGCTGCCTCGATCGCTGTCGACAACCAAAGCACCGGCCCGTAGCCCCGGCCCGCCCCGGGACGCGGGCGGCGGGGCTTTGGGCTGGTACACGCCTTATGCGCTGGGCGCGAGGGCG
>CAIOST010000355.1 GCA_903861045.1 uncultured bacterium
ACCGGCATCATCGCTTGATTTGATCTAGTCTTTTTTGCTTTCATCCCACCCTGTGATAGCAAAACCGGCGAGGTGTGTCTAGCCAAAACTGGAATATTGACGCTCGCATAGCGGTTGGCGGGCCAAAGGGAAAGACCATGGTCGCGTAAAGCCTGGCAGCAACTCCCCCATTGCATTCCATGCCAAGGTATGACACCATGGCCCAAGATTGAATGTGCTTGGGACTCATAACGGATCGTTATGTGGGCACGTTCAGTCTCTTAAAAGTGGGGGATCAATATGAGGAGTCTATTCGTCTGCGCATCCATCGTGGGTGCGGCGCTGATGCTGGGCGGTTGTGCCACCTCGCAACCGGTGGGGTGGGCTGTTACGCAGGTCAAACTGCCGCAGGCCCTCGGCGATGGCGCCGCCAAGCAGGGGATGAAGAAGGGCGTCTCCGAGTGCAAGTCGTATCTGGCCATGGTGGCAGTCGGCGATGCCAGCATCGAGGCGGCCGCGAAGAATGGCGGCATCACCAAGATCCAATTCGTGGACTGGGATGCCAACAACATTCTCGGCGTCATCGGCACGTACACCTGCACCGTGTACGGCGAATAAGTGCCAGATGACCCGTACGGAGCGGGCTTCGGGCAACCCGTGCGGAACATCAGGCTTGGCAGGCGGCGGATGCAAATCCACCGCCTGCTTTTTTTTCATCAATACGCAGCGACAGCCACAGCTATGCGTCTAGCCGCACCCGTTAGCAAGGTGAGGGCGCCCCGCGAGGTTTGCGCTACCCGCCGCACGCCTGCCCACTGGCTACGCCTTATCGGCGCGCATGGTAGCCTGGACCGCACCAAGGGTGGGCTTGCCCCCCGCTGGCGGGCGTTTGCGGCGTACCCGGAAAACAGCTTCGATCAAGCCGCTCACCAGGTAGAGGAAGGACGCGATAAAGATCGTCCGATGCGGACTAAGCTGAATCAAAAAGACAATCAGCACCACCACGACCAGCACCCAGAACGGCTTCTTTTTGATGGCCGTGACTTCCTTCAGCGAATGGTAGCGCACCGTGCTGACCATCAGCAACCCCAGCAGGATGGTCAGCCCGAGGAAGAAATAGCGCAACCCCGGGAAGGAGATCTTATCCTCGAGGCAAACCAGAATTCCGGAGGTGAGGATGGTCGCGGAGCTGGGGGTAGGCATGCCGGTGAAGCAGCGGCTCTCCGCGGAGTCCGACTGCACATTGAAGCGCGCCAGGCGCAAGGCCGCGCAGAGCACCAGCAGCAAAGGGGCCGCCCAGCCGCCCCGCCCCAACTCATGCAGCCCCCAACTGAAAACCAGAATGGCCGGCGCCACGCCAAAGGCCAGCAGATCGGATAATGAGTCCAACTGCACGCCGAACTTGCTGGTGGTGTTGGTGATCCGCGCTACCCAGCCGTCGAGCGCATCCGAGATATTGGCAAACAGAATGGCCCAGGCCGCATAGACAAAGTCGCCCTTGAGCGAGGCCAGGATCGAATAGAACCCCAGCGTCATGCCGCAGAGCGTGATGCTATTGGGGAGGATATAGATACCTTTTCTCACGCCTTGGCACCTTTCTCGCGCAGCATGGCGGCCAGGATCGTCTCACCGGCCCACACCCGCTCGCCAACCGCCACATGCGGCATGCTGGCCACGGGCAGATAGACATCCAGTCGCGAGCTGAACTTGATGATACCAAAGCGCTCCCCCTGCTGCAGTACGGCGCCGGCTTTGACGCGGCAGACCGTGCGCCGCGCCAGGAACCCCGCGACCTGCCGCACCAGGATCCGGCCATGGCTGGTCTCCAGCACCATCTCGCTGTTCTCATTGCGCAGCGACGCCCCTTCGCGGTAGGCGGCAAAGTGCTTCCCGGTATTGTGGCGGGTGGAAATGACGGTGCCGGCGTTGGGCGCGCGGTTCACATGCACATTCGCGGGGGACATGAAGATGCTGATCTGCAGGCGCGGTTCCTGGAAGTAGCGGCTCTCCATCACCTCCTGCACCACGATGATCCGTCCATCCGCGGGGGAGATAAAGGCATCCGGCCGGCAGGGGGTCTGGCGCTCCGGATCGCGGAAAAAATAGAAGCAGAAGGCGGTCAAGCCAGCCATCAGCAGGGTCAGCAGCGCCGCCACCTGCCCTGTCAGGCCCTCACACCACAGGGCCACCGCCGCCAGCCCGGCCGTTACCACCGTCCCCACCGTTATAAAAGGCCACCCTTCGGGTGCGATCTTGAACATGCGCCATACTCCAATACGCGTTTGCGTAGCGGCACTGTAATAGACCCACCCCTGCGGGGCAAGGGTTTTCCCCGGGGGGGCTTTGGCGGGGTGCGATTTTAGTTAGTGGGGAAGCGAAAGCATGCGTTTCCACCACAAAGAGCACGAAGGGCACGAAGTTGGCTTCTCTTGTGGGAGAATCTGCAAGTACAGCGCTGGCAGGCCGGGCCTATAATACACGGACGGCGCACGATTCGTGTCTCCCGCGGGCGCTTCCGGGTTTGTGGGGGGGAATTGTATGGGTCTGGCTGTGATCGGGATGGGTTGAGAAGCCGGGTATCGGGTATAGCGCGGGCAGGAAAGCCCCTTTTGTGTTGAGATATGGCTGGCCGAGGGCAGTCTCGACAAAGTCTTGCGACGAAGCGTAGACGACCACGTGTGGGACGAAGAAAGCGACGAAGTGTGGCGTGGCATGGATAGGAGCAGCAGACACTTCGTCCCACACTTCGTCGCACACTTTGTCGTCTACGCTTC